>JBGUNV010000023.1:0-28877 GCA_045117595.1 Lachnospiraceae bacterium | reverse complement strand
CGGTCTTGTTTTGACGTCTTAAATTCAACCTGTATAAAATTTTCAAAGTTCATCAATTTCTGCTTGATTTTTTATTTGCAGACTTATGAAAACAGTTTTTTCTTTCTGTCGATCATCTCATCGATCCTGTCTATATACAGTGCTACATCCTTAACGTTGTCACACCGGTCTATCAGGCCGTTATCGAACACTCGCTTTGAAATGGTCCCCGCTCCTGCGGCCGCGATATCACACACTTCTTCCATCATGACTATGTTATAGACACCGTAACAGTCACTCCGTGCAAAACCGACATTTTCAAGGTTTCCCGACATGTTCTTCTGTCTGTACAGATAGTATGCATCAAGGCCCATATCCGCTGCGGCATCCGATGCGATCTCCATCATCTGCAAAGTATTACGGCTTACCGCACCGGGATGCGCCACCAGATAATCATGCATCCCGGCGGCTCTCTTTATCGCCATGCTGTGGACGGTCAGACTTTCGGGTGCAAGTTCCCTGATCCGGTCAAACGTATACTTCACATCTTTTTCATCCTCGCCCGGCAGTCCCAGGATAAGATCCGTATTGATATTTGTAAACCCCGCCGCTCTTGCAAGTTCAAAGGCTCTGTATACATCACGGCTGCTGTGATGCCTTCCGATGATACCGAGAGTCCTGTCGTTCATCGTCTGCGGATTGATCGATATCCTATTTACGCCCTCTTCTTTTAATACACCAAGTTTTTCCGCATCTATACTGTCAGGCCGACCTGCTTCAACAGTAAACTCCCGAAGATCCGAAAGATTGAACTTTGCACGGACATACCCACACAGATCAGACAGTTCCTGCGGCGTAAGCGTTGTCGGAGTCCCCCCGCCGATATACAGGCTGTTGACCGGTCTGCCGTTATAATACCCGGCAAACATATCAAGTTCACGTTTTACCGCATCAAGATAATCTCCGGTCCTGGTGCGCCATGAGACAATCGGGTATGACGTGAACGAACAGTAAAGACATGTGGTCGGACAGAACGGAATGCCAATATACAATCCGAACCCTCCGGGCGGCAGGCTGTCAAGCACCGCGATCTCGCGGCGGGCTATATCGGTTGCCAGACGGATCTTTTCATCAGAGCACAGATAAACCGAACTCATATAGTCCCTGATCCGCTCATCCGCTTCCTGCTGCCGTACCATTTTCATTACGACCTTGGTAGGTCTTATGCCGGTCATGGTTCCCCACGGGAGTTTTTTTCCGGTCACCTTTGACAGCGTCCTGTATAACGTGCGTTTCAGAAGGTTTTTGATGTCACTTCTGGCGAGTTCTTCAAAATCGGCCTTTTCAACACATCCGTTCTCCGAAGATCCTGCCGAAACCGTAATGCATCCGGAATATAAAGTATCATCCGATATACTGTTCGGTGATACATGGACTTCCATATATTCACCGGCATCTGCCACAGCCTCTCCGGTCACGTTCACATCCTCATCGGGGTAAAAAGCCTTCACCAGCGAATGAACGTCATATGTAAAACCGGGACTGTCTAGTATCACATACAAAAGGGATTATGCTCCTTTTCAAATCCTATGGTGGTAAAGTCTCCGTGTCCGGGATAAACCTTTACATCATCATCAAAAGTATCGATCAGCATCTTCACACTGTTCATTATCTGCTCGCCGCTTCCGGTCGGAAGATCACTCCGCCCGATGGACCCGTAAAACAGAGTATCGCCCGCGAACAGCCATTTTTTGCTCTCGATATAATAGCAGCAGCTTCCTATGGTGTGTCCCGGCGTAGCTATGGTCCTGAACCGTATTCCGGCAACGGTAAATTCCTCTCCGTCGGACAGCAATACGTCAGGCTCCGTCGTATACGGCCTTCCTATCTGATCGGACGCATTAAGATAAGCATTACGGCACAATTCATCCTCCGGCGCGAGAGCATACAGCTTTGACACGGATTGCTCCCTTAACTCATTGCATCCCATGATATGGTCAAAATGCCCGTGGGTGAGCAATATGCCACACACCTTTATGCCGTTGGCCGAAAGCTTATCATACAGCCCGTTCTTGGCCGGATCTATGACAACACCTTCTTTGGTTTCATCATCATAAACGAAATAGCAGTTTGTCTCCACCATTCCGAGTACCATTCGTCCTACTTTCAGATCTCCCATCAGCCCGATGTCCTTTCAATATCGATAACTCCGTTTATATTGCGAAGTTTTTCAACAACATCCCGCAGTTCATCCTTACCGGTTGTTGAAAAGGCAAGTTCGATAGTCGCAGTCCCCTGCTTGCTTGTCCTGACGTTCATGTTCAGGATCGCAACTCCCTTATCGTTCAATAGTCTTGTTATGTCAACCAGAAGTCCCTGCCGGTCCTGCGTGAAAATACGTATTCCGGTCTCATACCTGTCCCTGCCTGCACTTTCCTGATCATCGTTCTCCCATACGGCTTCAATGAGCCTTTGACGCTCGTCCTCCGGCAGAGCCATGATATTAACGCAGTCGGTCCTGTGTATGGAAACTCCCCTTCCCCTTGTCACATATCCCACTATCTCATCTCCGGGAATGGGACTACAGCATTTCGAGAAACGCACGGCCAGATCATCTGTTCCCTGAACGGCAACTCCCCCGCTGCGCTTTACCGTCAGACGTTTATGCCCGGCAGCCTCGTTTATGTCCTCGATCAGCTCCTCATCGGACATAATATGGGGGTGATCCTTTTCATACAGATCCTTCATCCTGTTGATGATCTGTCCTTCCCGAAGTCCGCCGTGTCCTACGGCAGCTCTTACAGCATCCCAGTCCTTAAAACCGTACTTTTGAAGTACCGCATTCATGTACTGCGGGATCATTATCTTCTCGGGATCTATTGAGTTTGCTTTACAAAAAGCAAGAAGAAGTTCCTTGCCCCTCTGGATGTTATCTTCTTTGAGTTCGTTCTTGAACCACTGGTTTATCTTGGTCTTGGCCTGATTGGACTTGACAAGTCCCAGCCAGTCGCGGCTGGGTCCCCTTGAATTCTGGCTGGTGATGATCTCTATCTGATCGCCGTTCTGGATCTTGTAGTTGATCGTGGCAAGCTGTCCGTTTACCCTCGCCCCGATCATTTTGTTACCCACGGCAGAATGGATGGCATATGCAAAATCTATCGGATTGGATCCGGCCGGAAGTGTTTTTACATCACCCGTAGGCGTAAAACAGTAGACCGTATCCGAGTACAGCTCAAGATCGGATTTTAAAGTATTGAGAAACTCCTTGTTATCCGACAGATTTACCTGCCAGTCAAGGATCTGCCTCAGCCAGCTCATCTTCTCGGCTTCGGATTCCTCGACATGCCTTCCGTCGGCATTCTCCTTGTATTTCCAGTGGGCAGCTATACCGTACTCGGCCGTTCTGTGCATTTCATATGTTCTTATCTGTATCTCGAAAGGCACACCTGAAGGGCCGATCAGAGTAGTATGAAGGCTCTGATACATGTTGGGCTTGGGCATCGCGATATAATCCTTGAAACGCCCCGGAATGGGCTTGTACATCTCATGAATGACACCAAGGGCCGCATAACAGTCGGGTATGGTATTCACAATGATCCTGACAGCGAACAGATCATATATCTGGTCCAGCGTTTTATCCTGATTGAGCATCTTACGGTAAATGGACATGAAATGCTTGACGCGGCCGTCAAAAGTGGCCTCTATTCCCGCATTTTTGATATGAGTCGATACATCCTCGACAATATCCGCAACCATTTTTTCACGCTCGGATTTGCGGATACTGATCTTGTCGGCAAGATCATAGTAAACCTCGGGTTCAAGGTATTTGAGCGACAGGTCGTCAAGTTCCACCTTCATTTTAGAGATGCCGAGACGCTGGGCAAGCGGAGCGTAAATATCCATTGTCTCTCTGGCTATCTCGATCTGACGCTGCGGAGGCTGATACTGAAGTGTGCGCATGTTATGAAGACGGTCGGCCAGCTTGACCATGATCACCCTTATGTCCTTGGCCATGGCCAGAAACATCTTGCGCAGGTTCTCAGCCTGATACTCGAGTTTATCGCCGTTATATGTTATCTTTTCAAGTTTCGTGACCCCGTCAACAATAAGTGCAACGTAGTTACCGAACTGGTTTCTGAGCTGTTCATCGGTTATTATGGTGTCTTCTACAACATCATGTAATATTCCCGACACTATGGTTTCCTTGTCAAGCTGCAGTTCGGCAAGTATTATCGCAACCGATAGGGGATGTATGATATACGGTTCTCCCGACTTGCGCAGCTGGTTTTTATGGGCCATATACGCAAGGTTGTATGCTTTTTCAATAAGGGAAATATCGTCTGAAGGATGATACTTCTTTACACGGGAAATAAGCTCCTGATACAACTGTTCGGGGCTTATGTTCTCGTCCAGTGCCGTAAAGGTACCGTTATCCAGTATAAGTTCAGTAACATGACCATCCGTCAATTATCATTCGCCCCCAAAAAACCAGCTATTATCCTCTCTTCGGCCTCTTCTTCGGACAGTCCGAGGGTTTCCAGTTTGATTATCTGTTCACCGGCAATCTTACCTATTGCAGCCTCATGGATAAGTGCGGCATCGATCGATGAAGCATTAAGGGCCGGCGAAGCATTTACTCTTCCGTTATCGGCAAGGATCGCATCACATTCGGAGTGTCCGCTGCATCTTACGTTTCCTTTTATTTCCGATGAATATTCCTGGTATGAATCTCCCTTTGCAACACTGCGCGAAACAATATCGGCACTTGAGTCTTCGCCGTTAAGATCTACCGAGAACTTTGTGGAAGCGGTCTGCTCCCCGTCTGTCAGTATGCTCTCATGTATGATCAGCCTGGCATTACTGTCAAGTATCGCTTTTGTGTCTCTTGTTGTGACATCGACACCACCAAGCTGCAATGTTTCCATCTCCAGAGTGGAGCCTTCGGACAGTTCGGCATATGTAACGGGATCAATGATGCGTTTCCCGCTTCCGGTACCGGTTCCGACGTGCTTTTCCTTATATATGACGTGCGAACCCGCTTCGAGGAAAAATCTGTGGATACCGTTATGGTTTGAACCCTCCTCGCCGTCGATATGCACACCGCATCCCGCAACTATTGTCACCTTAGCACCGCTTTGAATGTGAAAATCGTTATAAACAAGATCCTTTACCGCACTCTTTGTAACGCAGGCAGGTATATAAACAGTCTCATCCATCGCCTTGTCCGATATGTATATATCTATTCCGGGCTTATCTTCTTTTTTGACTATACGTATATTGTCACTGTTCTGAAAACTGATGCATTCGCCGTTTTCACGAAGTGAATATGCTCCGGAAAATATGCCTTCCCAGTCAGTGATCTCTTTTAACAGTTCTTCCGTTATCTTATCCATTTTCAAAATATCTCTTTTCCCTTGGGGCAATAACTGACCTTATCACCGTTACCGATCAGTTTGGGGAATACTTCATCCCTTGACCCCTGAAGTGAAACAACTCCGTCAGCTATCACAATGATCTCATCCGCTATCTGCAATATCCTTTCCTGGTGTGATATGATGAGCAGTCCCCTGTCATCACCCTTTTTAAGCTCTGCAAATGCATCTATGAGGTTCGTAAAGCTCCACAGATCGATACCGGCTTCCGGCTCATCAAACACGATGTATTTTGCCTTTCTGGCAAGTACCGTTGCTATCTCTATACGTTTCATCTCTCCGCCGGAGAGTTTACTGTCCATCTCGCGGTCCATATACTCCCTGGCGCACAGGCCGACCTTTTCAAGTATATGGCACATCGACATCTCCGATATCGGATCGGACGCGGCTATTTCCATGAGCTTCCTGACAGTGATACCTTTGAAGCTTACAGGCTGCTGGAAGGCATATGCGATCCCTTTACGCGCCCTGTCCGTAACAGACATTTTTGTGATATCCGTATCATCAAGGATTATCCTTCCGGATGTCGGAGTATAAAGACCTGCGATAAGCTTGGCAAGACTGGTCTTACCGCCTCCGTTCGGACCGGTTATAACGGTCAGCATGCCCGGCCTCAGGTCAATGGATACTCCTTTGATCAGATTTTCCTTGTCCGGCAGATCAAGCCTGACGTTTTCAAGTCTTAACATCTCGTAACCTCTGTTCTCAAAAAGAGCCTCAAGGCTTGCTATTCCCTGAGGCTCTTTTGTTCATACAATATAGTAACAGCTCGTAGGGGAATCGAACCCCTGTTTCCGCCGTGAGAGGGCGGCGTCTTAACCGCTTGACCAACGAGCCGTACTTGACAATATTATACGAATTGAGACAAAAAAGCAAGCAAAATATTTAAAACATCTTATCTCTGTGCAAAATAAGCGAGCATTGAAGCGGGAAGCAGAACCTTTCCATCGCTGTAACTGACGGCAACACCGCTGACGGTAACCGATTCCGTTACTTCGGGTTCAGCCGGCTCCCCGGCATCGTCAGCTTCCTCCTCGCCGGCGTCCTCTGCCGCTGCTTCGTTTATGGCCTCCGTAAGTATATCTATAACCTCCTGGGGTATCTCGATATCCTCCTCCGAAAGCGTCATTTCAAGTTCCTGAAGGGCAGCTATCTGCTCCTCCGGAGCTTCATTTGCAGCTTCGATCTCATGATTCTCGATCTTGACTCCGGTGCCTTCAAGAGCATCCATATACATGTCAAGTGTCGCCCTTACGTCAACGCCGAGCAAATCGGACAATCCGTTTATAACGTCATCATCCATCTCGTTGAGCGTGATCACAACTTCGATATCGGCATCCGTAAGATCCGTAAGATCAACATCCCCAAGGCCCAGCGCATCTCTGTCGATAACATCGTAATCATCGAGTGCATCAAGCGTTCCCTCACCGAGTTCCGCAAATATCTCGGCATATTCCTCAGGGCTCAGATCGGTGTTGAATACTTCGGAGAATGCTCCGGAAATACCTTCTATGTACAGTCTTGCTATACCTTCAACCTCGGCTGCGGTCTCGTTAAGTATCTTAACTGCGCCATCCTGTGTAAGCCGTCCATTTATAACATCGCCTGTAACATCTTCTGCTGCAGCCATGAAATAATTCTCAAGAAGTCCGGACAGATCAACTCCAGCCTCTGCAATCTTTTCACCTACTGCAGACAGATCCGGATCGGATGCTATCTCCATGGCCTTAGCCTCATTGAGGTTTAACAGTTCTTCTATATCACCCGTAAAATGCTTTCCGATTATCGATACGACATCATTTGATATCTCTCCGAATTCCCCGGCTATCTCATTCTCTGCCCAGCCGTTTCTCGGAACATTTGAGATCTTTTCTACAAAATAGCTCTCAAGTTCTGCTATGGTATCTACTTCAAGCTGCTTTCCGGCTTCCTGCTCAAGCTCAGCCACCGCATCAGCGGCTTCTTCCTGTTCAGGCTCCTCTGCAGGCTCTTCCTTCGCGGGTTCCTCTGCAGGCTCCTCTGCAGGCTCCTCTGCAGGGGCAGCCTCTTCAACTTCGGCAGTCTCCTCTGTAGCAGCAGCTTCTTCAACTTCGGCAGGTTCCTCGGCGGGATCCTCTATATCCGCTGCGGCTTCTTCTGCGGGAAGTTCCTCCTCATCAAATCCGATGAATGTCACAGAGCCCTTGTCGTCACCGTCAAATACAACTTCTATGGTCTTTCCGTCCTTTGTCGCCGTGAACACATCACCTTCTATCGCCGTCTCCCAGCCGTTTTCGGCAGCTATCCGGGCGGCATCAAATGAGCATTCAAACGGCTTGATCTCCGAATCGGGAATCTCGGGTCTCCATACGCCGTTAGTAAATATGTAAGCATCAAACTCATTGCTGATCCTGTGGCAGTCATCCTCTACGAGGGCAACAACCTCTGCAAGATGGTCGTTGGCAGCTGTCGCAGCATCGCCTTCACTTAGTGCATAAGCATCCTTCCATTGTCCCGTAACAAGTTCGGCAATATCCTTCGTTCCGGATTTTTCAATATCCTCCCAGTACTGTCTGATACTCCTGCCGAAGAGATTCCTTCGCGGATATACCTTTGAGCAAAGCTTTGCGAGATCAAACTGAAGTATGTCCTTATCAAATGAAAGTTCCTCTGCGTCCGTGGAATAACATTCGGGAATAGCGTCCGCTATACCCGCAACCGGTATGAACGGTGAGGCCGTCGGATTTGCCGGAGTCGCCCACAAAACGGTTGACATTGCCGCAGGAACCCCGTCAAATATCTGGAACACTTGTGCATTTACAGCCGTCTGGTTGTTGATTCCCCAGTAGTTTTCTTTGTTTTCATCCATCTCTAGGTCATAGTCGGTTCCTTCATATCTGCTCCTGAAGAATTCAAATACCTGATCCATGCTTATCTTTTCATCGGGAGTAAAGAATACATCAATTCCTTTTTCGGGATCAAATGCAACATTCTCGGAAGGAGCAAACATAAAATGTCCGATCATTTCACGAATATGCGATTCCTTTGCAAATCCATCATTAGCACTGTAAGTCGCAACAAGATCTATATCGTTATTATCGTCATATTGGGCAAAGCCGTTGTCAACAGGAAGTGACAGCAGATTGGGAGAACATATTGCATCCTTATCATCTGCGCTGATCGTTCTGATCACCGGTTCATGCGAGTAAGCCCCCGCCATATCAGACGGAAGTTTTACGGCTGCATATTCATGTCCCGTGAAGCTTTCAACAACCCATGCTCCCTCCTGATCTGCTATAAAAGTGATCAGTGCGCCATTCGAACCGTATTCGTCGTAAAGCGAGCACAGAAGCTTGACAGCTTCCTCGGCATTTTGGGATGTTGCCGCCAGAATGAGCGGGAGTTTCTCATCTCCTACACCGTCCTCGACCAACGGATCGGCTGCTATCGCATCTTCACAGGGATTCGTTGCTATAGCTGCAACCACACTGACTCCGTATTCATTCATCGCACTGCAGTTCCACTGTCCGAATTCGAGATATGACATATACTGTTCAAGTGTAACCTTGCCGCTGTCATCGGGCAGGGTATACTTGAAGCCGTTCTGGCATTCGATCACATCACCTTTTTTATATAATCCTTTTTCCACGATTACCGGAACGATGGCCGCACCGAATGAATCCTCGGGCGCCACACCGATTATCGTTGTCCCGTCGGCACTTGCATCCTTTCCTATATATATTCCCGTGCCGGCATGAACATAGGATGCCCCTGCTATGAGGCATGTGCACAATACTGATAAAGCTGTTACGATCCTCATTAAATTTTTCATCATTCTTCTCCCTTTTCCCAAAAACGTTTATACCTTCGATCTATATTTATACTGCAAAACACGCAGACCTACCATTAAATGTAACTCCTGTATCATATTATGTCAACATAAATATTATGTTAACAGATAATTTTTTTATCCTTGTGTACATCATATCTCAAAACATTCGTCACCGTCTCCCCGTCGATCTGGAGAGCAGTCGGTCTGTCGAACTCGACGGTAACGTCGCTTCCCATGATCTCGGTAACGAGTTTTCTGTACCTGACATGCTTTCCTTTGAATACGGAAGAAAACGCCAGCAGAAGGCCTAAACGAAACCTTGAACGGACAACTATCACCGATACAAGCCCCTCTTCGTTCAGGCGGTCCTGGTGTGGCGCGCACATCATGCCGCCGCCGTAAAACCTTCCGTTCATTGCCGGGGCCATCCATACGTCCTTATACTCGCTGGTTATCCCATCAACCGTAACCTTTGCATTCACGCGGTGAAAATCATACATCAGTCCCTTTAATGCGATCAGGGAATAATTGACTCTTTTACCGGGACTGGTGATCCTTTTTTTGTCACCCACCTCACAGCAGTATCCGTCTATCCCGTATCCGACACCGTTGATGAACAGCCTTTCCATCCCATTGACCCTGACAGTCGGGATACACTTCAGATATCTGTTGATGCGGCACACACCTTTAGTGCCCTCTTCGTCTATATCGTGGCAGAAATCATTGCCGCTCCCGGCCGGAAAATAATAAATATCCTGTTCAAGCTGCGAAGTATCTATTGAATTGATCAGCTGGTTCAGTGTCCCGTCGCCTCCGCATATGACTATCATATCCTCGGGATCAAATCCCCTGATATATCCGGCAAGATCGTCTATCTCCAGCAGGTTGATATACTTTAATTCATCCGATTCAAAAATATTTGCGACATCTTTGCACGCCTCTTCGCAGGTACTGTTACCTGCAAGGGGGTTGTACAAAACATATATCATCTTCCGGCCTCCTGCAGTCTGTTACAGATATCGCGGGCAACAAACACCCCGCTTGCGGAAGCATGTGAGAGCGAATGGGTAACACCGCTTCCGTCACCGATTATATACAGTCCGGGATAGTCCGTTTCGAGATTGTCCCCGACTTTTACTTCCATATTATAGAACTTGACCTCCACACCGTAAAGAAGAGTATCATCGTTAGCGGTCCCCGGTGCTATCTTATCAAGTGCATGTATCATCTCCATAATACCGTCAAGTATTCTCTTGGGAAGAACAAGGGACAGATCGCCGGGCGTTGCGCTAAGTGTCGGATGTACCATACCCTCGGCTATCCTCTTTTCATTACTCCTTCTCCCGCGCATCAGATCACCGAACCGCTGTACGATGACTCCGCCTCCGAGCATGTTGGACAGTCTCGCGATACTCTCACCGTACCCGTTCGAATCCTTGAACGGCTCGGAAAAATGCTTTGCCACAAGAAGTGCAAAATTTGTATTCTCTGTCTGTTTCTCCTTCGACTCGTAACTGTGTCCGTTCACGGTGATTATTCCGTTCGTATTCTCGGTAACAACGATGCCGTGCGGATTCATGCAAAAGGTTCGGACATTATCCTCAAACTTCTCTGTTCTGTACACTATTTTGCTCTCATACAGTTCATCGGTCAGATGCGAGAATATGACCGCGGGAAGTTCTACCCTCACTCCGATATCCACGCGGTTGCTCTTGGCTGCAATATTGAGTTTTTCGCAGACGCTTTCCATCCACTTGCTTCCGCTCCTGCCGACCGAAATTATACACTGTCTGCAGGTGGCGCTGCCTTTGTCATACGAAACTCTGTATCCTCCTTCAACGATCTCAACATCCGTTATATCCGTCATGAAATGAAACTCCACGGAATCCTTAAGCTGTTCATAGAGATTCTTAAGGACGATGTAATTTATATCCGTACCGAGATGTCGTACCGATGCCTCGAGAAGTTTAAGTTTGTTCTGCATGCACGTCTTCTTGAGGCTCGTTCCCGCCGTCGAATAGAGCTTGCATCCTTCCCCGCCGTTTTCGACATTTATCGCATCTACATACTTCATGAGCTCTATGGCCTTCTCTCTGCCGATATGTTCATAAAGCGTTCCGCCGAAATCGTTGGTTATATTGTATTTTCCGTCGGAAAATGCACCTGCCCCTCCGAATCCGCTCATGATCGAGCAGGATCTGCATCGGATACAGTTCTTTATCCTGTCACCGTCTATAGGGCAATGGCGCTTTTCAAGTTCCTGTCCGGCCTCAAAAACAGCCACCTTAAGAGACGGGTTCAGTTTTGTCAGTTCATATGCGGAATATATACCGCCGGGACCCGCCCCGACGATGATAACATCATAATCCATAAGTAATCTCCCTAATCACAGATATAATCCATACATGTTCGCGATGCTGTATACGGACGAACTTTTCCGGTCGCTACCGCCACATGGAGCGGATGAGCCGCATAGCGTTCAAGTGCCCTTGCATCCTCAAACGTCGAATCAAGCATGACATCACAGTTTGAACTCGCAAGAGGTTCGGTATTGACCCTAATATCCACAAGTCCTTCGATACTGCCGGCAAGACCCTCAAGACCTTCCTTGATCCCGCGCTTTATCTCCTCTTTCTCGCTGTCGGAATATTCACTTTTCAGAACCCACAATATAACGTGTTTGACCATCAGTTGCCTCCTTTTCTTCCCCTTCGTCTGTCATGTCCGTCCTGCATATAGTAATCGGTCTTCTGGGAATACATCCTGTTCTCCGCTGTACGCCGCAGATCATCGATCGTCATTTCAGCGTCCTCAGACGTTGCGGCATATCCCATCGATATAGACAGCCCGGAAGAGACCGTACCCTTCCAGTTTTCAAAACTCTTTTTAAGCTTACTTATTACCGCAGCTCGTTTATCCGAGGCCAGATTGACCAGGGCCGCAAATTCGTCTCCGCCGGTCCGATACAGGCTTCCGTATTGTCCCAGAACTTCCTCAATGCACCGCGCGGCTCCTGTGATAAGTTCATCTCCCGCCTCATGACCGTGATCATCATTCGCCTCCTTGAGCTGGTTCAGATCGAATGTGAAGAATACAAAATCATCCTCAAGCTTCCTGCCTTTGCGCTTGTCCATGTGCTCGTCAAAAACCCTTCTGTTGTTGAACTTTGTCATATGATCCATATTAGCCATGCTGTACAGCAGATTCCGGTTTTTCTCCTCTTCGATCATGGCATCAACATTTCTGAATCCGCATACGAACCGTATGACTCCCATATCATCAACGACCCTGGCAAAGCACAGCTGAATGTGATTCTTCACACCCTCGGGATCCTTCCTGCAGTAATCAATATGGAAAATCTCATCCTCCTTGGTGTTCCTGATAAGATTTTCCATCGAAGTCAGCAGAAATAATCTCTCCCTGTCTTCCGGCACCACATATGTATCTATATAACTCTCGACTATGGCATCATAACTGCCTTCAGTTGCACCGTACATCTCATTCAGCCGCGACGACTTATCAATGTTGTTGCGTATCAGTCTGGCATGATTGATCGCCGTATCCAGAAGCCATATGCACTCATATTCACATGACAGTCCGGCAAGGAGTGTCATCTGGGTCTCATGTTCGCTTTCACGCGCCAGTTTTTCTCTTATCTGGGCATCAAAATGTTCGAAACCGTATACAACCTTTCTTCCTCCGTCAAACGGAATTATCTTGAGTCTGTAATAAACTATCCTGCCATCCCTTATCGTACGATATGTGTGAAAAATGGGATTGGTCTCCTTAAGGCGCGAAAGAACATAGTCAAAATCACCGAACCTGCGCACTTCCTCGGCATCGTCCCGGTAAACGAACGTCTTTACGTACAGATCTATAACGTTTCCGATATGCGGATCCTTGTGCGCTTCCTCGACAAGTGTACGGCCGAATCTGTTAAGACGTACGGACGTGACCTCCCGGGTATCGGAATCAACATATATGACCGACGTGTAACTTCTTGCTATGGCATCATCTATCTCGTAGAAAAGTTTCTGTTTCTCTTCTATCTGTTTCTCCTCCTCACGGAAGAGAAACTTTCGAGAACTGTCCGATATCTCATCATAAGTGACGATGCTGTACCTTCTGCCGTCTCTGGTGTATTCATGCTCACCGACACAGTGGATCGTTATCTCCTTGCTTCCGCCGTAAACACGCTCATGATAGACGACATTGTATTTTTCGCCATTTTCGGAAAATGCTCTTACGGCCTTTATCATCTCTTCCTTCTCGGGAATATTGACGAAGGGATCATCCCCGTTGAGCCTGTCCATTATCTCTTCGGCCGTGGCACCATACATCCTGCATGCACCTTCCGAAACAAGATATGCCTTAAATTTTCCGTTTTCATCCACATAATAAATTGCAAGCGGTATAGGTGTGTGCTCGTAAAATACATGTACATCCGGGGTAAATAAAGGTTCCATTTTATCCTCCAGCTTTCATTTTCGTTAATGCTCAGTCCGACAGACAGTCTGATAACATCGGTTCGGTCAGAAATCTTCCGCGAAGTTCCACCGTACGGGTTCTGGTATTATGATTCTTGATCCCCCTTGCATTCACGCATGAATGCTTTCCCTCTACAGTGACTGCCACATCTTCGCTTCCGGTTATCTCACTTATGATATCGGCGATATCTCTGCCTATCCGTTCCTGTATCTGAAGCCTCCTGCCGACCATTTCACATACCCTGACGATCTTGGAAAGCCCGATGACCTTCCCGTTCGGTATGTATGCCACATTTGCCTTCATATCATACATCAGTGCCATGTGATGCTCACAGTATGAGAAAAATTCGATATCTCGCATGCATACTACCCTGCCGCTGTCGGTATCGATGTCATCTTCAAATGTCCTGTTAAACATCTCGGCTATCTCATGATTAGTATAGTTCATACCCTCAAAAACTTCGGCGCACATAGCCGCCACACGCTTCGGCGTGTCGACAAGTCCCGGTCTTTCCGGATCATCTCCGAGTGCCGTGATCATGCCTCTTATGTGTTCTTCTATCGCTTTGGTATCTATCATTTTACCTGCCTCATCCGCTGCACTATAATTCCTGTCCCGTCTTGAACATATACATCATCTCGTTCGTAAGGCTCAGGTTGTTTGGTTGCAGTTCTATCTCCTCACGTTTTGTCCATTTGGCGCTTTTAAGCTCGCCATCATCCATCCTGATCGTGTCATCACCGTCAACTTCGCAGTAAAATCCCGCAAGAAGGTCTGATGCCATTCCCCAGGGTTGCGATTTGTAATACCGGATATTTTTGACCTTTATTCCGGCCTCCTCCATCACTTCTCTTGCAACACATTCCTCGAGAGTCTCACCTATCTCGGTAAATCCGGCTATCAGGGCATTATGAGCATATCCCGTCCTGTACCGCGTAAGCAGCAGCTTGTCGCCGTTCTTCACACCTACTATGACTGCCGGATTGATCCGGGGATATATGATATTACCGCAACAGTTGCAGCGCATGGCCCGTTCCCTGTCATCATGAACGAGGGGCTTTGCGCATACACCGCAATATACATTGGAAGAGTACCATTTCCACAGATGATATGCGGTAAACGCGGCAAACAGTTCACTTCCCGAGGCATTATCCCTTATCTGCCTTATCGTATACGGAGCATAGTCTTTTGCCCCGGATAATGCTCCGGCAAGGAAATATCTTTTCTCCCCTACAGAGAACAGATATACGGCCTTATCATCCTCCGCCTCATCAAATGTCGGAAATCTCATACCATCTTGTGTCTGATGTCCGTACAGCCTGCCTTCATCATCAAAAACAAAAGCGGTATCTTCGCCGCGCGGTGAAATGTTCCTGTAACTGTTATCAAGTTTTTCCGGTGCTATATCCTGTATCATATCAGTGTTTCTTCATTATACTCTTGTATGCGGGTCGAACGATCTTGGACCCGCTGACAAGTTCTTCTATCCTGTGAGCGCTCCACCCTGCAACTCTTGCGATCGCAAATATCGGGGTGAACAGTTCACGCGGGATATCCATCATATCATATGCAAATCCGCTGTAGAAATCGACATTGGGCGATACACCCTTATATATCTTCCTTTTGCTGTTGATCACATCGGGCGCTATATTCTCAACCTTCCTGTAAAGGGCAAGATCATCCATCCGTCCCTTCTCCCTGGACAGCCTCTCAACATATTTCCTGAATATGACCTCCCTCGGATCGGACATGGAATAGACCGCATGACCCATTCCGTATATCAGTCCCTGTCTGTCAAACGTTTCTCCGTTAAGTATCTTTGTAAGGTATGAGCGGATCTCGTCATCATCTTTCGCATCCCTTACATTCTCACGGATATCCTCCATCATCTCCATGACCTTCAGATTGGCGCCGCCGTGTCTGGGGCCTTTGAGCGAACACATTGCCGCCGCTATCGTCGCATATGTATCGGCGCCGGACGATGTAACGACACGCGTCGTAAAACTGGAATTGTTGCCGCCGCCATGTTCCATATGAAGGCTGAGTGCCACATCGAGGGCTTTGGCCTCGGTCTTGGTAAACTGCGAGTCGGGGCGGAGCAGGTTCAGTATATTCTCCGATGTTGACATCTCGGGTGAAGGTCTGTGTATATACATGCTCTCCATATTCTCATAGTGGTTGTACGCATGATAACTGTACACCGCAAGCATGGGGAACACCGCTATAAGCTGCATGCACTGACTGACCACGTTCTCTATCGAGGTATCCGCTGCATTGGCATCATATGAGGCCAGCGTCAGTATGGATCTTGTCATCGAATTCATCACGTCTTTTGTCGGCGCTTTCATGATGACGTCTCTCGTAAAATTGGTCGGAAGCTCCCTGACATCGGCGAGCGTCTCGATAAATTCCTTTGACTCGGCACTGCTTGGAAGATCTCCAAACAAAAGCAGATAAGCGAGGTTCTCATATCCGAAATCCTCGCGTATGTATTTTTTGATAAGATCCTCTATCCTGTATCCTCTGTACCACAGCTGGCCCTCACAGGGCTTCCCGTCCTTATCCCGCGCTATGATATTTGACACGTTGGTTAGACCGGCTAACACGCCCTTACCGTTAAGGTCACGAAGTCCTCTCTTAACATCATACTGCTCGTAAAACTCCGGAGGTATACTGTCGTTTTGTCTTATCAGTTCCGAATATGCTGATGTATCTATACTTTCTCTTGTTTTCACCGGGCAGATGATCCTCCTTTCAAATAGTGTCACACCATAATATTCTATAAAAAAAAGGGGCCTCGGTCAACTCTTACCGGGGCTCCTGATCACGCTTGTATTACATCGCACGATGTCGACACTTTCCTGGGTTATCACTTTCTGTATATGTCATCCGGTTCCGGCCAGACACGATAGATCGGATAGCCGCCTGCGGGATTGGGCTGGGCAACCCATATCTCCATCATCCCGGACTCGTTTTTTACTATCCTCCACCTGTCAAGTTCACCGTAGCTGCTGACACCGCTTGGAAGAGCACCCTCCTTGGGCTTGTTGTATTTCGGGATTATCGACGAATTCATCTCCGTCGTGGACAGGCCGAGCTCCCTGTTGATCACACCGTAAAAACCGGTGCTTCCGTCACTGCTGCCTCTCCTGTTACCTTCCTTCATAAAAGCGGCGGTAGTGCCGTTAAAGCAGTTCGCAACGTTATTTGATGCGGTCTGCCTGCCGTTGGATGCAACAAGGCTCACATTGTATGAGTGCGTAAGGCCGTTGGTGGTAACGGATACCCGCTTCTTGAGGCCGTTCCATTTCTGAAACTCCTCATATGCCTCGGGATGTTCGACAAATGCCGTATTCACTGCTCTTGCTATCTGATCGGCCGTATATACATCTCTGGCCTTTTGGCTTCTCTCCACATATTTTATGAACATAGGTGTTAAAACGCCCGTAAGTATCGCCATTATGGCTATGACTACTATCAGTTCAATGAGGGATAACCCTCTTTCGTCCATTATTCTTTTATTTATGTTTTTATTCATGGCTATGCCTTTGTATTTCTCCCCCGGTATAACGGATCAGTTATACTTCCCGTAACGTTTCTTGATCTTGAGCCTGTTGACCGCTCTTGCAAGGATCCCCTTTGCCGCCCGGTAATTGAACCTGTCAGCCTGTCCGTTTAACACATCCCTTGCCATCTCTTCTTCGCTTCTGGCCCTTGCTTCATCGATCTCATCCGGATCTTCCGCGGACTCAACAAGGATGATCACCTCGTTATCCTCAACCTTTACGATACCGTCCGAAACGGCCGCATGACACCGGGTTCCGTCCGGCAGTGTATATTTCAGGACTCCGATGGTTATGGCCGCAACAAAATTCTCATGCATGGCCATTATACCATACATCCCCTCGGTCGTCGGTATCACGAGTGATACGCACTTACCCTGATAAAAATCATTATCGGCTTCGATTATATGAAGATCAAACTCTCTCATAACTATAACTGTTTGCTCTTGGCGTATGCATCATCAAGCGTTCCGACATTGTAGAACGCGGCTTCAGGCATATTGTCGGCATCTCCTCCGAGGATGGCTCCGAATCCTTTTATCGTTTCGGAAAGCGTGACATAGGCACCGGCAACTCCCGTGAACTTTTCAGCCACATGCATTGGCTGGGACAGGAATCTCTGGACCTTCCTCGCACGGTTTACCGTAAGCTTATCCTCTTCACTCAGTTCTTCCATTCCGAGTATTGCGATAATATCCTTAAGCTCATTGTATTTCTGCAACAGATTCTTGACGGCCCATGCCGTATTATAATGATCCCTGCCGACGATATCCTCCTCCAGTATCACTGACGAAGATTCAAGCGGATCCACCGCCGGATATATTCCCTGCTCAGCGATCTTACGTGAAAGCACGGTTGTTGCATCCAGATGTGCAAATGTGGTTGCGGGTGCGGGATCGGTAAGGTCATCAGCCGGAACATATACAGCCTGTACACTTGTGATCGAACCGTTCTTCGTGGATGATACTCTCTCCTGAAGTGCTCCCATTTCCTCGGCAAGCGTCGGCTGATAACCGACAGCGGACGGAAGCCTTCCGAGAAGAGTCGAAACTTCGCTTCCGGCCTGTACAAATCTGAAAATATTGTCTACAAAAAGCAGAACATCCTTCTTCTGTTCGTCCCTGAAGTATTCGGCCATTGTCAGTCCGGACAGAGCAACCCTCATCCTGACCCCGGACGGCTCGTTCATCTGTCCGAATACAAGCGCGGCCTTATCTATGACACCGCTCGCATTCATCTCATTCCACAGATCGTTACCCTCACGGCTTCTCTCACCTACTCCGGCAAATACCGAGTATCCTCCGTGTTCCATGGCAACGTTGTGGATCATCTCCTGGATCAGAACTGTCTTGCCGACTCCGGCTCCTCCGAACAGACCGATCTTGCCGCCCTTGGCATAAGGTTCGATAAGATCTATGACCTTGAGGCCTGTCTCAAGTATCTCAATGGCAGGCTTCTGCTCCGAAAATGCGGGAGGCTTTCTGTGAATACTCCACCGCGTTATATCCTCCAGGATACTTCCCCGGCCGTCTATGGGTTCCCCCAGAACATTGAACATGCGCCCCAGAGTCTCATCACCGACAGGGACTGTTATGGAAGATCCGGTAGCCGTCACTTTCATTCCACGCTTCAGCCCTTCACTTTGCCCCATCATTATCGTACGGACGATATCATGTCCGATATGCTGCTCGACTTCCATGAATATCTTTTTATCTCCGCGGATCGTATACAATGCCTCACGGATCCTTGGAAGCCGCCCGTCTTCAAAACTTACGTCGACTACGGGCCCCGATATCTGAACGATCTTTCCTTCCATTTATTCCATGTTCTCCTGTTTTCTCTTCTTCCTGAGTGCACGGGCCCCGGCAGATATCTCCGTGATCTCCCTTGTTATCTTGCCCTGACGAGCATGGTTATATTCAAGCCTCAGGCTGTTCATCAGCTCGGCTGCGTTCCTGTCCGCCTCATCCATCGCGTTCATCCTCGCGCTCTGCTCACAGCAGTAACTGTCTACAAGAGCCGAGTACAGGTACTCCGACACATAACTCCTTACTATGTTATCGAGTACTTTTTCCGGTGACGGATAAAAATCAAAATGAACATCGGGGATATCCTTCTGATCGGCAAAATCCTTTCGGTGGAACGGCAGGAGCCTTACTGTTTTCGCACGTTGGGATATGCTGCTTTCCATATCCGTATATATCAGAAATATCTTGGATATCCTTCCTTCATCATATTCGGTCAGAATGTATTCCGCCATCTCCCTTGTCCGGCGCATCGTCGGATTGTCCGCTGAGAATCTGAACTTTCCGTCATATTCTATCCCGAGGGTATCGCAGTATTTACATCCGTAATCACCGACCATAAAATATCTGCTCTCATGATCCGTCATCTGTGATTCGAACTCTTTTATGACGGCATGATTGTAAAATCCGGCAAGTCCTTTATCCGATGTCACGACTATGTATGCATATGCTCCGGGAATATCATGCGATCCGTCGGCCGGATACATGTAGCGGCTGTCGATCCTGGATTTTGATCTGAAGATTCTCTTGATCTCCCTGTTCAGGGCATCAAAATGAGGCCGTGTCCGTTCCAGATCGGCCCTTGCCTTTCGCATCTTACTCGAGGAGATCATATACATTGCCTTTGTGATCTTCTCGGTATCGGAAACGGATTTCATTCTGGATCTGATCTCTCTGATATCAGACATTTATCCTCCTGACCGTTTCATATATCCTCTGTTTGTCCTCGTCCGTGATAACCCCTTCGTTTTCAATACGAAATACTATATCCGTTAACGACGACATACATGACTTTACAAGCCCCGGCATTACCTCGTCAGCGGTCTCCGGTTCTATGGTCTGAAACCTGTCCGAAGTTGCGATCACCAGCATGAACACCTGCTCGGTCAGAGTTCTCGGACTGTTGGATCTCTGTTTTAATATCTTCATCAGGCCTTCTCCGTACCGGATGAGTTTTTTGGTAGCTTCGTCCATATCGCCCGAAAACTGCGAAAACGTTTCCATCTCTCTGTACTGTGCAAGATCGAGACGGAGTGTTCCCGCGCATTTTTTCATGGCCCCCGTCTGCGCATCTCCACCGACACGCGATACCGAAAGTCCGACATTGATCGCCGGACGCTGTCCTAATCTGAACAGTCCGCCGGACAGGAATATCTGTCCGTCCGTAATAGAGATCACATTTGTCGGAATATAGGTCGAAACATCCTCTTCCTGGGTTTCTATGACCGGAAGTGCGGTGAGACTCCCGCCGCCCTTTTCATCGGACAGTCTTGCAGCACGCTCAAGAAGTCTGGAGTGAAGATAAAATACATCGCCCGGATATGCTTCACGTCCGGGTGCCCTCTCAAGCAGAAGGCTTATCGACCGGTATGCTATCGCATGCTTCGTCAGATCATCATATACTATCAGGACATCGCGTCCCTTTTCCATAAAATACTCGCCCATGGCACATCCGGCGAAAGGCGCTATATACTGGAGCGGTGCGGGATCGGCGGCAGAAGCATTGACAACTATCGTATAGTCAAGCGCCCCGTTTTTTGCAAGCGTATCCACGAACCTGGCTATCGAGCTCGTTTTCTGCCCTATGGCAACATATATGCATATAACGTCCTTCCCCTTCTGGTTCAGGATCGTATCAGTGACTATCGTGCTCTTTCCGGTCTGGCGGTCGCCTATGATCAGTTCTCTCTGTCCTCTTCCTATGGGGAACATCGAATCGATCGCAAGTATTCCGGTCTCAAGCGGGACATTGACGCTCTGTCTGTCTATGACGGAAGGAGCCTCATTTTCAACCGGTCTGTAATCATCCGCGATTATTTCACCGAGTCCGTCTATCGGAACACCGAGCGGATCCACGACACGGCCGAGGAACCCTTCTCCGACCGGGACGCCCGCTACCCTTCCAGTACGTTTTACGGTACTGCCCTCACAGACTTCCTCTTCGGCATCAAACAGTATGCAGGCCGTTTCGTGCTGCCGAAGATCTAAGGCCATACCACGTACGCCGCCCGTAAACAGGAGGATCTCACCGTATGTTGTATCATCAAGTCCCGACACAACCGCAATACCGTCCCCGATGCTTGTAACGGTCCCGATCTCGTCGACCATAACGGTAGGTGTCCAGTTTTCCAGGGTATCCTTTATGAGAGGTATCACATCCGTTCTCTCATCACGCAGTGCAAGCAATGCATCCTGCAACTGGCGCAGTCTTCCCTGTCTGTTCCAGTCGAAAACATCATTGCCCACGATAAGCCTGAAGCCTCCGGTTATGGCGGGGGTATGCTTCCATCCTATCGATATGGGTTCGTTGTATTTTTCCTTAAGAAAATCGGAGAGTCTTGACAGATCCTTCTCCGACGGCTTGTCATTGCTGTATAATAAAGCTGTTACGGTCTCACCCATTTACTTTATCCTTATCTGCTGCCTGGCTTTCAAAGAATGTGTCAAAATCATCTTCAAGGG
Organism: Lachnospiraceae bacterium; assembly: GCA_045117595.1. GTDB lineage: Bacteria > Bacillota > Clostridia > Lachnospirales > Lachnospiraceae > UBA2868. The sequence continues at coordinate 7,117 of JBGUNV010000023.1, read as the reverse complement.
TGCCTTCTTCCATGACGATCTTCTCGGCCGCCCTTGATACATACTCCGTTATCTCCGTCTGTGCCCTTGCGATCAGACGGTCATGTTCCTTTTGAGCCTTATCCCTTGCATCGCTTACGATCGCCGCAGCGCGCTCGTGGGCTTCGCTTATAATCCTCTCCCGGTCCGCCTCTGCCCTGGCTCCGATATTGGCACGCTCTATAGCGTTCTCCTTCTCGGCCGTTGCGATCTTATCCTCATACTCGGCCTTGAGATTTTCGGCATCAAGAAGAGCCTGCCTGGTATCGTTTTCCCTTTTCCGGTACATCTCCTCCCGCTTTTTCATAAAATCATGCACGGGTTTGTATAAAAGGACATATAATATACCGAACAGAAGGACCAGATTGAACAAATGCAGCAAAATCTGCTGCGGATCAATGTTTAACGGCATGACTGTCTCCTAACAAAATCAAAGTACAAATATGATCAGTATAGCCACGATAAGTGCGTATATGATCGCCGTCTCGACAAATACAAGACCGAGCATCATGGCGGTCCTGATCTTACCTTCAGCCTCCGGCTGCCTTGCGATTCCTTCAACGGTCTTCCATATGACCAGTCCCATCGATATTGCTCCCGCACCTGCCGTCACGGCAATTGCGATCGCTGCTGCCATCGATTTGGACTTGACGTTTTGCGCATCATCGCTCATCGTGATGACTTTGGTCTCCTCAGCCGCATATACCGTCTTCGGCACCGCTGCCGCTCCGACCAGAAATGCGAGCATGAGAACTGCTGCGATTCTTACAAGGATCTTGTTCATTTGTTGATTCCTCCTATCTGAACTCTGTTAAATCAGTGATGTATCGGTCAAAATCCGCCTTGGGCGAACGGGGTCATTCATGCTCATTACTCGCAACTTCCCCGTAAAACAAAGCCGTCAGCATCGTCAGCACATACGCCTGTATCAGCGCATGCAGCATCGTGAACATAACGGCTACAAATATCGGTATGACAAAACTGGTTGTGATGTAATAGTATACAAGTTCGGTAACAAGAGCTCCCGAAAGGAGCGCGCCGAACAGTCTGAAACTCATAGATATGGGGAGTGAAAAATCCTTCAGTGTATTAAGCACTCCCTTGATCCTGTTTCCGGCTACACCGCCGGACAGTATGACACAATATGAGAATACACCCATTGATATCGCCCCGTTTATATCGGCAAGCGGAGCGGGAAGCGTAACAGCACCGCCTTCGGTCGTAGGTGCCATGACGCCGAGAAGTTCAAACATGGTGCCGATAAATATATATGTACCTGCGGTAAAGACATAGGCACTGAGAAACTTATGCCTTCCGGGGCTGTTCGACTCGGCAAGGCCGTCAAAAATACCCACGGCCTGTTCGAGCAGAAGCTGGAATCTGCCCGGTATCTCGGTAAATTTCGGAATAAAGAATATCCTTACTATAAGGGCGAATACAAAGATGATTCCCGTCACGGAAAAAGCAGATATAACGGCGGGGTTCACGCTGCCGACAACCGGAAACGGTATCTTGGCAACATCATGAAGCACGGCATCCTTCATGACCACCCTGATAGGCTCATACTCGGTATCGCTGCCGTTCGTCAGTATTATCCCGACAAGTATTATGAGCAGTATAACTGAACAGATTATAATGAAACGGATTCTTTTCTTTTTATCCATAATGAACCGCTATACGCGGATATGCGCCTCCATTCCGAGAAGTTCCCTGTTGGCATCAAGCACCGGCAAAACATGATCCTTCAGATATGCATCGACCTGCTCCGAACTCCTGCCGGTATAATCGGCGGGATCCATGTATCCGTTAAGTTCTTCCATCGACAGGTCAAAATCATCCGATGCGGCGATAAGTTCGAGCAGATTGTTATCTCCTCCGTCCTGCTTGATATGTTTGCCTGCCTCCATCGAAAGCTTCCTTATCGATTCATGAAGTTCCTGTCTGTTTCCTCCTGCCTTCACGGCATCCATCATGATATTTTCGGTTATCATGAACGGCAGTTCACTTCTTATATGACGGTCTATCACCTTGGAGTTAACAACAAGACCGTCTGTCACGTTCATACACAGATCAAGAATACCGTCGATCGCAAGAAATCCCTCCGCAACCGCGATCCGCTTGTTTGCGGAATCATCAAGAGTTCTCTCAAACCACTGCGTCGCAGATGTGATCGCCGGATTGAGCGCATCTATCATCACATATCTCGAAAGCGATGCGATCCTTTCCGATCTCATGGGATTACGTTTATACGCCATGGCACTCGATCCGATCTGGCTCTTTTCAAACGGTTCCTCAATTTCCTTGAGATGCTGCAGAAGCCTTATGTCATTTGACATCTTATGGGCGCTTGCGGCAATACCGGCAAGAACGTTCAAAACCCTCGTATCGACTTTTCTCGAATATGTCTGTCCGCTCACGGGATAGCATTCTTCAAATCCCATCTTGCGGGCGATCATCCCGTCGATCCGATCAAGTTTATCCCGGTCATTATCAAACAGTTCCCTGAATGAAGCCTGTGTACCGGTGGTTCCCTTGCATCCGAGGAGTTTTAAGGATCCCCTTACATATTCAAGATCCGCAAGATCGATCATGAACTCATTTATCCAGAGCGTCGCGCGCTTTCCGACAGTTGTGGGCTGTGCCGGCTGAAAATGTGTGAACGCGAGTGTAGGCAGATCCTTGTGTTTATCTGCAAACTGCGCCAGAACGGATATCGTGTTCACAAGCTTTTTTCTGACCAGGTCGAGGCCTTCTCTCATGAGTATTATGTCCGTATTATCACCGACATAACAGCTCGTTGCCCCCAGATGAATGATGCCCGCTGCCTTCGGGCACTGTTTTCCGTATGCATAAACATGACTCATGACATCATGCCTTACCTGCTTTTCACGCTCCCTTGCGACATCATAGTTGATATCGTATATATGGGCCTTCATCTCTTCTATCATCTCATCGGTGATAACGGGCCTGCCGCCTGATGAAAGACCCAGTTCCTTTTCCGTCTCCGCAAGTGCTATCCACAGTTTTCTCCAGGTAGAAAACTTCTTGTCCTGAGAAAAGATATACTGCATCTCCTTTGAGGAATAACGCTCGGAAAAAGGGCTTGTATATGTATCCGTGCTCATAAACTCTCTCCCGTCAGCATTCTGTATCCTGACAGATACTTTTCTATGGTTTCCCCTGTAACATCTTCGGGAAGTTTCCATGAATGTCCCGGATTGTTGGTGAGCCAGTCTCTCGCAAACTGCTTGTCAAATGAGAACTGACCCCTGCCGGGCTCATACTGCGCCTTGTCCCAGAATCTCGATGAATCCGGTGTCAGCACCTCGTCTCCGAGAACGATGTTGCCGTTTTCATCAAGTCCGAACTCGAACTTCGTATCGGCTATGATTATGCCGCGCTCATTCGCATAGTCGGCACACTTGTTATATATGGCAAGAGAATAATCCCTGATCTTTTCGGCATACTCTTTGCCTTTTTTCGGAAATCTCTTCTCAAGATATTCGATGCATTCTTCGTATGATACATTTTCATCATGATCACCGATCTCGGCCTTCGTAGACGGAGTAAAGATCGCCTCGGGGAATTTCTGGGATTCTACAAGACCCTCGGCGACCTTCATCTTACATACGGTTCCGCTCTTTACATATTCCTTCCATGCGGTACCCGTTATATATCCTCTTACTATGCACTCGATCGGAAGCATGGACAGTTTCCGAACGAGCATGCTCCTTCCTTCAAACTTTGCGTTCCGGAAAAACTCCGGCATATCTTCAGTATCTGTTGATATCATATGATTCGGTACTATATCCTTCGTATAGTCAAACCAGAATCTCGACATCTGGGTAAGTACCTTTCCCTTATCAGTGATCTCATTGTCAAGTATCACATCAAAGCAGCTTATCCTGTCGGTAGCCACTATTACAAGGCTGTCTCCGACATCATAGATCTCCCTGACCTTACCGCTTTTTACCGGACTGTATTCCTGCATTTTCCAGCTCCTTATCGTGCAAAATATAACATATCGGGATTGTTTTGCATCACCGGCAGGTTTCTCTTCGCTCAAGCGGCGCTAAGCCTGACAGGATCGCTGCGCAATCCTGTCATATTCTACTCCACTGTGACGGATTTTGCAAGGTTACGGGGTTTGTCCACATCAAGTCCCCTGGATACACTGAGGTAGTATCCGAGAAGCTGAAGCGGTATTATGGCAAGGCTTCCGATAAAGTGTTCATCCACTTTCGGGATATATACCGCGAAATTGACGGAATCTTCCACATCATATTTTCCGTAGGAAGTTATTCCCATCAGATATGCACCTCTGCTCTTGCATTCCATCATATTGGACAGAGTCTTTTCATACAGGTCGGTCTGGGTCAGTGCTCCGATAACAAGAGTTCCGTCTTCGATGAGCGAGATCGTACCGTGCTTCATCTCACCTGCAGCATAGGCCTCTGAATGGATATAGCTGATCTCCTTCATTTTCAGCGATCCTTCCAGACATATAGCGTAATCAATACCTCTGCCTATAAAGAATATATCCCTTGCATTCGAGTATTTCGATGCAAACCACTGTATCCTCTCCTTATCGTCAAGAACCTTTTCCATCTTACCGGGGATGGTGAGCAGTTCCGAGATATATGAATCGTATTCATCTATACAGCCTCTTACGAGAGCAAACTTAAGCGCCAGCATGAACATACATACCAGCTGGCAGCTGTATGCCTTGGTAGTTGCAACCGAGATCTCCGGTCCTGCAAGAGTATACATGCAGTGATCAGCTTCACGGGCAATGGATGAATCAAGAACATTTACTATCGCAAGTGTTGTAATGCCTCTCTCCTTAGCCATTCTCAGTGCAGCGAGTGAATCTGCGGTTTCTCCCGACTGGGAGATTATTATAACAAGAGCGCCTTCCTGCAGACGGTTCTTTCTGTACCGGAATTCCGATGCGAGTTCGACCCTGACCGGAATATCACACATCTCTTCAAGAACGTACTGGGCCTCCATACCCACATGCCATGCACTTCCGCAGGCGACTATATAGATCGACGGAAAACTCCTGATCATATCATCCGTCAGCCCCGATTCAGACAGGTCAATATCCCTCCCTTCATCGGTCTCTTTGATATATTTATGGAGTGTATCCATGACAACCCTGGGCTGTTCATGTATCTCCTTCATCATGAAATGCTCATATCCGCCCTTTTCGGCGGCCTCGGCATCCCACTCTATCATTGTGGGTTCCTTCTCTATCGTATCACCGTCAAGGTTATAGAAGGTCACATTGCCGGCAGAGATCTCAGCCATCTCAAGGTTACCGATGTAGTAAACGTTTCTTGTATGCTGAAGTATTGCCGGAACATCCGATGCGATAAATGACTCGCCTTCATTTACGCCGATGATCATCGGAGATTCTTTTCTGGCAACAAAGATCTTACCGGGATGATCGGAGAACATCACCGCGAGCGCATAGGATCCCCTTACCCTGACTATGGTCTTGGCAAGCGCATCTATAGGACCCATTTTGTATTTATGGTAATAATAATCAACAAGCTTGATCAGGACTTCCGTGTCGGTCTCCGAATAGAAGCGGTAATCGTGCCGCTCCATCTTGGCCTTGAGTTCCTGATAGTTTTCTATTATCCCGTTATGAACTCCGACAACTTCCGATTCTACCACTCCCGAACCGGAACCCGAACAGTTGCCCGATACATGAGGGTGTGCATTTGTCTGGCTCGGTGCACCGTGCGTTGCCCATCTCGTATGACCTATACCGCATGTTCCGATGACCGCTCTTCCCTCATCCGTCTTCTCGATCAGATTGTTGAGTTTTCCTATGGTCTTGACTACAACTGCCGGTGACTCATTATCCCTTACCGCGAGCCCGGCCGAATCATATCCTCTGTATTCAAGTTTTGACAGTCCCGAAAGCAGCACCGGTGCTGCCTGCTTATCCCCTACATAACCGACTATTCCGCACATACATGTCCCTCCGTTATATATTTATTTTTAAATTGCATTGATACGCTCTATCGCTTCCCTTGTCGCCTCATGGCTTCCAAATGCCGTCAGCCTGAAAAATCCTTCTCCGCAGGATCCGAACCCGACACCCGGGGTTCCGACAACTCCGGCATTTTCAAGCAGTTGATCAAAAAATTCCCAGCTCGACATATTACCCGGGGTCTTCAGCCATATATAAGGTGAATTCTCACCACCGTAGACCGTATATCCCTCCGACTTAAGTCCGGACATGATCACCCCGGCATTTTCCATATAATAATCCACAAGCCCTTTTATCTCCCTGCGGCCCTCTTCCGAATACACCGCTTCGCCTGCCCGCTGCACGATATAGGGAGCACCGTTGTATTTGGTGGCATGACGTCTTGCCCACAGCGAATGCAGCGGCACGCCGTCACGGACAAGGTCCTTCGGGACGACGGCATACCCGAGCCGCAGCCCGGTAAATCCGGCATTTTTCGAAAACGAGTGCAGTTCTATCGCACACTCTCTTGCTCCGTCACATTCATATATAGAATGAGGAATATTTTCATCGCTTATATAAGCTTCATATGCCGTATCATATATTATCACCGACCCGTTCCTGTTTGCATGATCAACCCATGCCTGCAGCTCCTCCCTGGTTATTGTTGCTCCGGTCGGATTGTTCGGGAAACACAGATATATTATATCCCCTCCCTTTTGGGGAATCTCGGGGACAAAACCATTCCCGGGGGTACAGTTCATATAGATTATGTTGCTGTAGCGTCCTTTATCGGGAAGGTATCCTCCGGCACGTCCCGCCATCACGTTTGAATCCACATATACCGGATAGACCGGATCACATACCGCAACTACCGATTCCGGTGCAAATATTTCCTGAATGTTACCGGAGTCCGGCTTGGCACCGTCTGAAATGAATATCTCGTCGGCCGCTATGTTACACCCTCTTGCACGGAAGTCATGTTCACATATCGTCTCCCTGAGGAAATCATATCCGAGGTCCGGTGCATATCCGCGAAATGTACGCTCATCAGCCATTTCATCAACTGCCGAATGAAGAGCTGCGATCACGGACGGTGTCAGAGGTCTTGTGACA
>JBGUNV010000022.1:0-2669 GCA_045117595.1 Lachnospiraceae bacterium | reverse complement strand
CCTTAAGAGCAAAAATATGCAGACAGTTGTACGGTATGAATCCCCATTCGATCTTAAGGGCGATATTTTTTGCACTTTTCGCCGCTTCCTGAAAATCCTTTGACGAAGCACCCTCCATCCCGAATGACTTTATCACCGGCAATCCTCTTGTGTACTCGAGCGCTGCTCTTGTAAGCTTTTCATTTTCCTCTGCCAGTACTTTTGTATTGTCCCTGCTGTGCTTTGATATCATAAGCAGAAACAGGAATGATACAAATACACCGCCTGTCGCGATCAGGGCGCATTCCGGAATGATATAAACAAGGAACAAAAGAATGCACAGAAAATTCAGATACCCTCCGATAAAGCCGTCCACCATACGGATCCCCATATTCTCAAGCGTTGCCAGCCCTGTTGTTATGGCATTTAATATCCTGCCCGTATCATTCGTCTGAAAATAGCCGAGAGACACTCTTTTTAACGCTTCTCCTATCTTCAACCGGTCTCTTGCAACAAGTTCGTAACCGATCTTTTCATGAAAACGTGCCTTCAGATAATCAAACAGGAATCTTGCAAATATCGTCATCAATATGATTAAAAAACTCTTCCATACAAGTTTCGGATCGATATCACGACCTTTTCTGATATCACCTATGATCATTCCGATCACATATCCCGAATAAGCCACGGGAGCAGCCACAGCCCATGAAGACAGGAACGAGAAAACAAATCCCACGAACAGGGATGCTCTGAATCCCTCGCACCAGTCTATTATCCGTTTTACCGTTTTAAACATCTCCTATGCCTCCTTTTCACGTCGTTCTGCCACATTTCCGGCCGCCCAGTTTCTGGCACCGATATGAGCCTGCCACATCCTGTTGTAAAGAGGCGAGGCAGCCATAAGCTCTTCCTGCGTCCCCTGCGCCTCGATCCGTCCGTTGTCAAGCACCACGATATTGTCCGCATTTTTTATCGTGGAAAGTCTGTGGGCGATAACAAGCAGTGTCTTCCCTTTAGTCAGATTTGCGATCGATTCCTGAAGCTTCGTTTCATTTTCCGGATCCGTGAATGCCGTGGCCTCATCAAGTATCACTATAGGTGCATCCTTAAGCATCATCCGCGCTATGGCGATCCTCTGCCTTTCTCCGCCTGACAGTCGTTTTCCTGCCTCACCCGCGGATGTATCATATCCGTCGGGGAGCTTTCTTATGAAGTCATCACAGCACGCTGCTTTTGCGGCCTCGATAACTTCTTCATCGGAAGCATCGGGCTTCCCGAGTCTGATATTTTCCATGATCGATCTTGAAAAGAGGAAATTATCCTGGGTTACAAAGCTTACGATGTTTGCAAGTGTCGTTACCTTCATATCCTTAATATCGATCCCGCCGATACTGATGGAGCCGCTGCTCACATCCCAGAACCTTGCGATCAGCTTCGCAACGGTAGATTTTCCGCCCCCGCTCGGTCCGACAAGTGCCGTAAAGCTGCCCTCGCTCATGGTAAGGTCTATACCATGAAGCACCTCCCCTTCTTCGTCATCATACGCAAAATGCACGTCCTTCATCTCGATCGTATGATCATCCGGAAGTTTTTCGGCCGAAGGCTCCGGAAGGCTATTTATTTTCAGAAGTTTTTGTATCTCATTGACTGTGTACTGCATCTGTCTGAGTCCGTTTGAAAAGACTTCTATCTTGGCCATGCTGATCACCATCGACATTGCAAGCATAACCGCAAGTGCCATCTCAGATATTGTCATACTGCCTTTTCGGACCAGGAGGATGCTTACAGGAACCACGCCAAGCAGCGTTGCAGGCATAAAAGCAAACGCAAGTTTCATGGTAACCCATGTGGATTCCAGCCATTCGATCACGAAGTCCCTGTAATTCTTTATGGCTCCTGCGAACTTCTCATAGCTCACTCCGGCCTTTCCAAACGCCTTGATGACCTCGATACCCTCCACATATTCCACGATCATACTGCTCATATTTGCATTCGCTTCCTGATATTTTGTCATATTTTTCCCGCTTAACTTAAACGTGAGCATCATGAAGATCATACCGAGCGGCAGCGCCAGAAGCGAAGCAAAAGCTACGCGTACATCAACCAGGATCAGCGCGACAAAGCAGATAACCGGAAGCAGTATATGTCCGGCCCCTTCCGGAACAACGTGCGCCAGAGGCGGTTCTATATCCTCGATCTTGTCAACTATAACGCCCTTTATCTCACCGATTGAATGTTCATAGACCTCCCCAAGCGGAGCCTTCAGAAAGACATCAGCGACCTTAAGTCTCAAACCTTCCAGAACATTAAATGCCACATAATGCGATATATCCGTGGATACGCCGAAGCATACGACTTTTACCAGATAAGCCATAAATGCAATAAGGCAATATCGTAATACTACGGTTTTATCAGGATTTCCTGTAATAAACCCATCCAGGATGTTGTACACGCAGTAATACGGGACAATTCCCGAAACAAGACTTATCATGGAGAAAATCACCGATGTACCGAGTCTTCCTCCGCTTCCTTTTGCGTAGGAAAGGAGCGTTTTAAACCACTTTTTTTCTTCTTTTGTCAGTTCTTCATTCATGATCTTTTCCTCTTTCTTTTTTGTTAACACTTTACCGCCGGCGTTAACTAACCCCTTAAACGGCCTCACCGCCTGATCCTGAAACGGACCAGACGGT
>JBGUNV010000021.1:0-5627 GCA_045117595.1 Lachnospiraceae bacterium | reverse complement strand
GTCTTTGAAACCGATGGGAAGCCTTCATCAGCATATTATGAAATCCTACAGGGAATATATGCTTGTTGGCGGAATGCCGCAGGCAGTCACTGCATTTGTTGATAGCAAGGACTTTGAAAGGGTTGATTTTGCAAAAGAGCGGATCATAAACCTGTATAAGCAGGATATGAACGATCAGGAGGAAGAAAATCCTGAGTATGTTACAGGATTTTTCGACAGGATCCCGTCTGAATTGTCGAAACATGACAAACGCTATGTTCTTACCCATTTGGACCCCAATGCCAGGATTCGCGATTATAAAGATCCGATCAAGTGGCTTGATGAGGCAATGATAATAAACATAGCAAATAACGTAGATGATCCCAGTGCAGCGTTGAATTTGTCTATAATTGATCCTTCTTTCAAATGCTACATGATGGATACAGGACTTTTGATCACACTGGCATATAAAGACAGACCTTATTTGGAAAATGAGTTATACAAAGCTATTTTACTGGATAAGCTTCAAGTAAACGAGGGCATGCTTTTGGAAAATATGGTTGCCCAGAATTTGAGAGCAAATGGACGTCGTCCCTATTACTACAAGGAAACCAGTAAAGATACCAAAAAGACTGTAATGGAAATAGATTTCCTTATCCGTGATGGAAGCAAACTGGTTCCGATAGAAGTAAAGTCCGGTGAAAAAAAGAGCATTAGATCTTTAATGAAATTCAAAGAAAAGTATGGCAAAAAGGTTGGAAGAGGCATTGTACTTCATCATGGAGAGATACGTGTAGAGGATAATCTTTTGTGGCTGCCATACTATATGGCATCGGTTTTGTAAAGACAGATCACAGATCCAAATCAGGATACTGGCTTAATATGTAGCGGTCTGCTTCAGCATCATTTACCAGACGATCAGGCGGTCTTCGGGAGCAAGATACATGTTATCGCCCTCTTTGACATCGTATGTTTTGTAAAACTCCTCAAACTGCTGGACCGGTACATTTGTCCTTGAGTAGTTCAGAGGATGCGAGTCCTGCTGAAGCTGTACCAGCTCTCGGCTGTACAGGCAGAGGCTCGCATTCAATTCGGCATACTTGGTAAAGAAGCTGTCGTAATCAAATCCATCCACCTTTGAAGCCATACGGAGTGCGCACTGGAGACCCGTCATGTCGGCAACCATTTCGGTATCGATGCTCTGTCCGATGAAATGCTTGTCACCGAAAGCAATGATACCGTCAAGATAATCATCCATCTTTCCGACACGTCTGTTGAATTCTTCTTTATCCCCGGGGGTCCACCAGTCCCTTAACTTTCCTTCCGCATCAAACTGAGCGCCGCCACTGTCAAATGCATGCGATATTTCGTGCCCCACCCAGAAGGCTCCGATAGACGCATACAGTTCTTCCGTACTCATATCGCTGCTAAAGAACGGTTCTCCCATCATTCCGATGATCATATTGACCGTGTTATCGCCCTGATCATAGAAAGCATTGCAGGACAGAATATCGAAGCCCTCGGCCCACATTTCCTTATCTTTTTTGGTTCCGGCAAGACTTCTGTTATAATCCCTGTTCGCTTTTGCGATCCTCCGGTCAGCCTCGATCAGTGAACAGCCGGCAAGATCAATATCCGACGTATCTCTGAACTTATCGGGGTATGCGGCATGAATACCGATATTGTCAAGCTTTTGGATGGCATAATCCTTTACTTTGTCAGATGCCCATTCGTTTTCGGTCAGGATCTCCCTGTATGTATCAATAACTTCCCGGCAGAGGTCGGCCATTTTCTGCCTGTCCTCTTCGGAGCCGTATTTTGAGATATAGACCTTTTGCATGGATGTCGGAAGCATTTTCACAACACGATCATATGCCATCTCTTCATCGGGCACTGCTCCTCCGGTACCGAAATATAAATCGATAAGTTCCGCTTTCCTGTCATATGTTTCTCTATCCAAATGACTTGAATTGGTGATCAGGTATCTTACAAGGACAAGGTCCCTGAGACCGTCAATATTATCGTCTGTATATATCTCATCCAGTTTCGAAAAATAATCGAGACGGGGAGTGATATATGTCCCGTCATAGTCATATCCGGCAAAAGCTATGATATCCTTCAGAGGAAATACTTCGGACAGTGCCACGAGTTCGTCAAATGACAGTTCATTGTTTGCTTTGTTATAGAAATTACTGTCGTATTGTTCGGCGGAAGTATATACATTCTCTGCCAGAGCAGCCTCCGTGTCGATCGCGTTATTAAACCGCCTTTCGGCTTCCGCCTTATCCATTCCCATCCTGCTGGCCAGATACGTAAAGGTATCCTTATTCATCCCGTAATACATGTCACCAAGTTCTGTCCTTTCCCGGTACTCGGCAGAATCCTTTAATAAGAGCTCCGGTGACTCGACTGCCACTATATATGTGTCCGGATCATTAAAACCGATATGTGATTGGATATTAATAAAAGAAAACAGTTCGATGCCTGTATCGGAATCTGTAAGAAGGCGGGTCAGATCTTCGGTATCTCTTACAGCCAATATCTCGTCATACAGATCCTTTATCTCTGATACTCCTGCCGCATCTCTGGAATCCCAGTCAAGAACAAGCGCATTATAGGTTCGTACAAGATCGGCATCATGTCCCGTAAGACTGTCATCAGACAAAAGATCGATACACTGCTCTTTTACTTCAAGTTCTCTTTTGCTGAAATGCGACCAGTCCATATAGCCGGCAGGGATCTCATTGGCCAGTAACCAGTCTTTATTTGCATACAGGTGAAAATCATCCCGCGGGTCTGTGGGCGTATCCTCGGAAACATTTTCCTTGATCTCAGAGTCTATCCATGGTTTCCCACCGCCGAACTGCGTCTTGTCGGATTCATCGCCTGCGGTTGCAGCTACAGTATCCGGCGATGTGTTATTGTCCCTGATGTTTATCTGTACGCTCGCGCATCCGGAAGTCGCAAAGAGCAAAACGGCCAATACACATGAGATCAGTTTTTTGTTCATAATATCATCCTTTCCTTGCATGAGCGTTTCATGATCCTTTTTTTTTGTATTATAACATCTCGTTCATCCTGCTTCCGTTGTCAATGGATTTGCAGGTATTAATTATAATGCTTTTTGGTTATAATATTAATAAAATGGTCAGATATGTGAAACGGAGATAATATGAAAAAAAATACTTTTATACTGTTCATCAGCATATGCCTTATAACGTCATTATGCTCCTGTACAATAAAATCCCATAGGAAGATAAGCGAAAAAGTGTTAACTGACCGGAAGGCGGCCTATGAGAATTATCTGAAGGAAACCTATCCTGACGAAACATTTACCGTAAAGGTCTGGCAGGAATACGGAACGGATATCGGACCGGCCGGACTTCCGGATTACGAAGGATACCTGATAAAACAGGTAGTCATCGATTCAAAAGGAAACAGGTTTCAGGTACATGAATATGGTAACGGTGAATACTCGGATGATCGTCAAAAAGTCCTTGACGGATGGATACAGTATGACGAAAACGGAGAATTTGTATACAGGCAGGTTCACAACGGAGACTGATCAAACGCTGAAATTCAATGCGCTTCCGCTGACCTTTTTGCTCTCATATACACCGTTGTCCGCCAGTTTATAAAGTTCTTCGAAGGATCGCTTATCGCCTTCCCTGAAGAACGCGGCACCTGCGCTGACACAGACGTTTCTGCCCCCAAGCTCCGGAACATCCAGCTTGGCGATCTCGCTAAAGACGCGGTCCATTACCGCCTTACCGTCTTCTTCATCACACAGATTCATAACATAAACGGCATATTCATCACCGCCCAGACGGAATATGATATCCTCATCCCGGAACGTGAGCTTTAATACATCCGCGATCCCGCGGAGCACCTTATCACCGACATTATGGCCATAGTCATCGTTGGTATCCTTAAACCTGTCAACATCAAGGATACAGAGCATTCCTGCCTTGTCATTTGCCATTGCGTCGATCACTTTTCGCTCGCCGCTGCCGCGGTTTAGGATGCCTGTCATAATATCGGTGCTGGCCAGGATCTCGAGATTCTGCCGCTCCTTTGCAGAGGCCACGATGTCATCTACATTCTTAAAACCGGCCAGCATATCGCTGTTGGGAATATTTGCGTTTATGAGGATATACGTAAACTGATAATAATGTACCTCTCCGTTATCCATAACACGGTAACTGGAAACATACTCCGAATTATCCGCAAGTTTGCTGTTAATCGTGGCAAGAGATATGGCATCGTACATCCACTCCTGATCCTCGGAATACACACGATCCTTCACGTACTGCTTATAGAGCACATCATAGGGATATATCTTGTCGCCTGCACCCTCCATACCTTTTGTAACATAACCGTCAAGCTTTAATATCACAACATCGCCCGTTTTGGGATTGATCTTGAAGATATTGTAGTAATCGCGGCTTAAGGTCTCCACGATATCGAGCTGTTCTCTTAAATAGCGCTTGTCGGAAATGTGCTTGCGGATAGACTTGTCAATATCACGGAAGGCCAGAATGAAATTCTCGGTTTCTCCCGGATGTCCGGCCAGCGCGAAAGCCATCTGATGATAGGACATATTCCCGTCATCGGCCAGGCGCATATAATCAAGTGAAAACAGATCTCCGTCCTTGATCCGTGAAAAGACGACATCAAGTTTCACATCCCTCTGGATGCTCTCTATGCTGTTTACCACGCATCGGTCCACGTATTCCTCAATAAAACGGTCGTAATTGTCAAATCGTAATCCCAGTTCCACCGCGTAACGATTGGTATTCTCTCCGGTTGAACGGTACAGATACATCTTCTTTGTATTGGAATTAATGACCCAGATCGTATGATATTCTTTTCCGATCCCGGTAATGATACCCATCAGACGTCGTATACGTGAATTAAATTCCTCTACCAGACCCTGCTGGTCTTCAGGATAGTCCGACGGGTCGATAAGCTCGTTCTCTTTGATGATTAAATCTGATTGCATGTTCCCCCTCCTGCAAACATACTCCGATCTGTAAAGATCAGTATACATAAAATATTACATCTTTTTATACAAAGCTACAATACCAATTATATCGGATATGACTTAAATTCCGGAGCCGGGAGAATGTAAAACATACAGTGTCAAAGTAAGTTTCAATCAATAAACGATAATCTTGTGATATAATGTTGCATAAATTGCAGATTGGAGGCATGAAGGAGATTATCGTACAATGAAGTGTAAAAGCTGTGGAGGCGAGATCGCCCTTTCCGACAAAGTATGTCCGCACTGCGGACGGAGCCTTGCGGAAACTGCCGGCTACCGGGCAGACATGGAGCATTACCGGGGCGAGAGCGTGAGAACGAAAAAGAGGGCCGGGCAGATCATTTCGGAAAACATCCCGATAGTGATCAGCGCGGTTATAATGCTGCTTCTCGTGATATTCGACGCTGTTTTGTTATATGTTAATAAAAATGCATACAGCTTTCGTGATGATGCGGCGCGAAGAGAATCCGTGCGGCAATATGAAGCATATTCGGCCACGATCACGGATCTTCTTGATGCCGGTGATTATACGGCATTTAACGCGTTCATGGAATATCATAACATTGCCTTCTGGGAGGAGCCGTATGAGGATCTGAGACTTGTA
>JBGUNV010000020.1:0-5738 GCA_045117595.1 Lachnospiraceae bacterium | reverse complement strand
TCGCAGCGCAGTTCTGGTTCGTATCGAAGTAGCACAGTGTAAGGTCATCACTCATACATGAGAAATCAACGTCCGGAGCGGGTTCGGGAGCCCACTGGGGATCGGAGAAGATGTAGATGTCAGGCTCTTTGCCGTCACCGATGGGCTTTGACTCAGCATACATCTTGTTATATGCATCACTCATATACTGGAAGTTCAGCATCCAGTTGTACAGAAGGTTCTCCTCTCCTTCGGGAATAAGAAGATGAGCCTTTGCCATGAACTCGGGATCAAGGCCTACATAACACTCTGCATGGTACATTGTCTTCCAGCGTGTCTTGTAAACAGCATCCATAACAACCTTATCAAGCTTAACCTCATCGACTCCGGGCTCGCCCTTGATACGTCTTGCCTGTGCATAACGGCCTGTTACGGCACCGTCATTGAACAGAAGAACCTTGGCATCCTTCTCAAGTCCGAAAAGCTCACCGTTCTTTACGGGCATATCCGTAACGATCGTTCCGGGTGAATTCTTGGCAAGCTCATAAGCTTCCTTAAGTGTGTTGATCTTGACAACATTGTTCTGATAGAACGCACCTTCTATGATAGAACGCGTTCTCGAAAAACCAACCTTGTCTTTTCCGATCTCACTGATCGGATAATATGCTTTTGTTGACATACGTCTCCTCCTTTATATATGTAATTACAATTGAAATCCAAAGTGAATTATCGCAAAACTGCTACTTAATGTCAATAATCTCTTTCAACCATTGTTTTTCCTCATCGTTCAGATGGGGAGACACTTTCTCATATATCAGTCCATAGTATCGTGCGAGGATATCGGTCTCTTTTTTTGTCAGCATCTTAAAGTCGATAGCCTCTTTATCAAACGGGACAAGTGTAAGCGGTTCAAATGCACACATCTTATATCCGTCTATGGATTCGGCAGGAACCACCAGTAAAAGGTTCTCAAGCCTGACACCGAATTTACCTTCCAGATAAATACCGGGTTCATTGCTGACGATAACGCCCGGACGAAATGTTATCTCGCGTTTACCGGTTCTTCTTGCTATCCTGGCTTCAGATTCGTGAACCGACAGATATGCTCCTACTCCGTGTCCTATCCCATGTCCGCAAAAATATCCCGCGTCCCACAGAGGCTGCTCGGCTATCGCATCAAGCATTGTGCCCTCATACCCCTGAGGAAAGACCGTGTCCATCAGACGAAGATTTCCTTTCAGTACCGTTGTGTAGACTTTTCGCTCCTCATCGGTTACATGTCCGAGTGATATGGTCCTTGTTATATCGGTCGTTCCTTCAAATCTGTACTGTCCACCCGAATCAACCAGCAGGAATCCGTCGCCTTCTACGGTACCTGCGGTATCCTTCCGTGGTGAATAATGGACTATCGAACTGTTCTGTCTGTATGCGCATATCGTCGAAAACGAGGGATTTTCGGCCCCGTTTAGTTTTCTCGCTTCATCAAGCATACACGCAAGTTCATACTCATCGGTCCGTTCATCCGATGCGGCCAGTTCCTTAACATGTTTGATAAAACGGATCATTGTTACCGCATCCTTTATATGTGCGGATCTGGCTCCATCCATCTCCTGCTCACATTTTATGCTCTTTCCTATAAGAAGCTGGTCCTCGCACTCCACATACATGCCTCTTTGAGCAGCACCGGATATGATGGCACTGTTACACGTACATCTGTCCGCAAGCAGGATGGAAGGGATATCTTCAAGGTCTTTGTAGAATAACGAGTACTCCTTTATATTGACATCGGCTGCTTCAAGTGAACTGATCGTCTCCTCATCCAGATGCTTTCTGCCGACATATAATGTGGCATAGTGCTCATTGACACAGGCATAGGAATATGCAACGGGAACATGTTCGATATCACTGCCCCTTAAATTGAACAGCCACATGACAGATGTAAGATCGGATATTATGTATGTATAACCTTCGATGTTCGGACAGGTCTTCTTTATCTTTTTTCTCAGGTCATCAAGTTTTTGGGAAACACTTCTGCCGGCAAACGATACCGGAACGCTGTCGATCTGATGAAAGGCTCTTGAAGGCATACTTACGGCATCACGTAATATCTTTCTTCCGTCAGTAACCTCAACACTGTCCGGAAGAACATCGGTTAATGAGACAAACCGGTCATAAGATAAGGTCATATGATCAAGTGCGATCTTATGCCCGTCCCAGACATGTTCAGTCAGAAATGTTTCAAGCGACGGTGTGGCGGGAAGATTGGCCTTCATCAGCTCTATCCCGCTTCCAGCAAGCTCTTCTGCAGCCTGTATGAAATATCTCGAATCCGTCCACAGATATGCCTCACCGGCACCTATGAGCAGTGTTCCAGCCGAACCGGTAAAACCTGATAAAGCCGCCCTGTATCTGTCGCATTGTGCCGTATACTCTGACAGATGAGGATCTTCCGAAAATACCAGGAGCCAGTCGATGGCATTTTCATTCATGAGTTCACGAATCTTCTCAAGCATTTATATCACCCACTACAGAACTTGCGCCAACTCTGTCACACCCCGCTTCTATATACCCGGCCGCCTCGGCTGCTGTCTTTATACCCCCGGCCGCCTTGATCTTAACATCATTTCCCAGCCTGTCTGCAAACAGCCTTACATCATGAATTGTTGCACCTGCGTCACCGAATCCGGTTGAAGTCTTGATATAATCAGCTCCCGCATTTTTCACACAGTCACACAGTATCCTTTTTTCATCATCCGTAAGATAACATGTTTCTATTATGACTTTCAGTATCTTACCTTCCGTCACCTTCCGCAGCTGTCTTATCTCATCTTCCACATATCCGAAATTGCCGTTTTTGACCTCGCATATGTTTATGACCATATCTATCTCATCGGCTCCGGCCTCAAGGCATTCCTTCGTATCGGCTATCTTGCCTGCAGTAGTCTCGTATCCGAGCGGGAATCCGACGACGGTACATATCCTGAGTACGGGATATTCCTTACGTATCCGTCCGACATAGGATGGCGGGACGCATACGGATGCGGTATTGTTTAAAACCGCCTCGTCGCAGAGTTTTCTTATCATATCCCATGTGGCAAAGGGTTTTAAAAGTGTATGGTCGATATGTTTAAGTATCTCGGTATTTTCCATTTTCCAATCTCCTTACGACTTGATATTACTCATTTTCGGATTGTTTCATTAATGTATTTTATACTCAAAACCACTATGAAGTACAGTATTTTTATGATAAAATCAAAATGGTTCTTCTGAAAGATTAAGAAGGTGTTTGGGAAGTGGAGGTTACAGTATGAATAAGGATATAAGCATTCTCGTATGCGACGATTCTATCCTTGCCCGCAAGAGTCTTTGTACTATCCTTAACAATTTCGGATATACGAATATCAATGAAGTCAGCAACGGGGAAGATGCCGTAAAATACTGCGAAGAAAACAGGCCCGGATTAATATTTCTTGATATAGTCATGCCCGTCAAGGACGGTGTTACCGCAACCGGCGAGATCATGAAGGTCTTTCCAGAAGCAAAGATCATCATAGTTTCTTCTGTGGGAACACAGACACATATCAAAGAAGCGATCAAGGCCGGAGCTCGTGATTTTATTCAGAAGCCAATTGATGAAGACCTGCTTAAACATGTATTGGAGAGTGTGAATGGATAATAACATATCGGTTTCCAAGATACTGGAAGCTTCAAATTATTCTTCTCTTGCAAATATGTCCGATTTTGTCAAAACATATATAGAGAAGCTTGTTTATAATATAAATATGTATGTGGATCCTGAGTTTTCACTCGGAAGCATTGATATCGTCAGTGATTTTTCCGGCAAGGCCGAACTGTCACAGGCCATTACCGGTATACCGAGTGCGTATTCCTGCATTGAAGGCAGGGAGGATGCACTTACCGCTTTTGCGGAACACTATTCTCACCTTGGTATAACGTCATTTGATGCTCTTGCCCGCGAAGCGATCCTTGATTTTCTGAATCTTCATAACGGGTTGTTCGTTGTCATGCTTTCCAGGAACAATATTTGTGAACTGTCACTTGATGCCCCGAAAAAAAACGGGGATTATTCTCTCGATCTTTCAGTTTACAAATCGATAACAATAATTCCCGTGATCTTTTCTTACGGAACAGTCAAATTCTTCCTTTGTGAAATGTAATATCACCCCAGGATCTTTTTAACGGTTTCTTTCATATCCTCCGCTTTACATATCGTATTGTGGAGGATTTTTGCATTTCTGATATCTTCCACTGCCTTGGGGATGGCTACTTTCGTCATTTCGGAAAGCATATCCGCCATGGCAAAATCATCATCGGAAACTTTTGAGGGATCGAGCGCGCGAAGTACGCTTCCGGTAAACTTGAACGGACTTGCCGTCGAGACTATCACAGTCTTTGTTGTATCTTCCGTTTTTGTTCTGTAATCATCATACACACCTGCAGCTACTGCCGTATGAGTATCGATCAGATATCCGGAATTATCAAAAATCCGTTTTATTGTGTATGCAGTCTCCTCTTCGTCGCAGAATCCGCCGTAAAACTTCTCAAGATCTGCCTTCATATCATCGGTTATCTCATATTTTCCGTCTGATGCGAGGCTTTTCATGAATCCCGCACATTTTGCCGCATCATTTCCGCTTATATGATAGATAAGACGCTCAAGATTACTGGATATAAGAATATCCATTGACGGGGATGATGTAAGGATAAAATCCCTGTTTCTGTCATATATTCCCGATTCAAAGAAATCATAAAGCACTTTGTTCTCATTAGAAGCACAAATGAGCCTGTTTACCGGGATCCCCATACGTGATGCATAATATGCGGCCAGGATGTTCCCGAAATTTCCTGTAGGAACAACTATATTGATCTTATCACCGCATTTGATCGAACTGTTTTTGACAAGCTGCGAATATGCATAAACATAATATACGATCTGCGGGATAAGCCGTCCTATATTGATCGAATTGGCCGATGAGAACTGCATATCATTGAGTTCCATCCATTCAGCCAGTTCCCGGTCCGCGAACAGCTTTTTAACGCCCGTCTGCGCATCATCAAAATTGCCGTCAATTCCGACAACAAATGTATTTGCACCCTTCTGGGTGACCATCTGTTTCTTCTGTATGGGGCTGACCCCGTCCTTCGGATAAAAGACGATGATCCTGGTCCCCTTAACATCGGAGAATCCCGCAAGAGCTGCTTTCCCCGTATCTCCACTTGTTGCTGTCAGTATGACGATATCTTTCTTTACATCATTCTTCGCACAGGCCGTGGTCAGAAGATGCGGAAGGATTGACAGCGCCATATCCTTGAACGCTATGGTTGCTCCATGATACAACTCCAGAAAATACGCTCCATCAGCTTCTTTTATCGGTGCTATCCGGCTGCAGTCAAACTTGTCATCGTAAGCACGGGCTATACAATTCTTCAGCTCCTCCTCTGTATAGTCCGTCAGATACAGCTTCATTATCTCGTATGCAGTCGTTGCATAGTCCATGCCTGCATAGTCCGAAAGCGCGTGATCAAGATCGGGGATACTCTCGGGAACAAACAGTCCCCCGTCATCAGCTATCCCTTTGATCACCGCTTCGCTTGAGGAGTACCTTTTTGATCCTCCTCTGGTGCTTATATATTTCAGATCCATTACTGCTCCTTTGCGGCATCTGCCGATGCAGCCGCTTCTTTTTTATCCTTGGCATCACGCAGCTTCTTACCGCAGAACACACCGGCAACTATAA
>JBGUNV010000019.1:0-36503 GCA_045117595.1 Lachnospiraceae bacterium | reverse complement strand
TGATGAGATATTCGAAAGAGACCTGCGGAGATAGTAATGTATCAGTTTGTATTATTTATTTTATATTTTTCACTGGCAGGATTACTGGTAATATGCTGGTTCACTCTCAGAAAGTGGAGCAGTAAGCTCCATGCATACCTTTTCTTCAGCTGCGTGGTCAATCTTGTTTACAATGCGGCGTATATCCTCCAGTTACGGGCAACAGATGAAAGAACGTTCATATCCGCCTTCAAGATCGGATATCTCGGACGGATATGGATTGGTATGTCGCTTTTCCTGTTCATAGTCGAGCTGTGCAATGTCTATATTCCGGAGGCTGTCAAAGCAGCTCTGGGACTTGTTCATGCGATCATCTATGTTACCATCATGGAGATCGAACATAACGATCTTTACTATAATTATAAGGAGTTCGCCATAGAGGACGGCTTCCCGAAACTTATTCATACCGGAGGTCCTCTTTATTATGTCCAGACTGCGCTTAATCTGCTATATGCCGTTGTAGGCATGTATTTGATAACCCGAATGTTCATCAGGGAAAAGAATACGGTAGCCAAGAACCGTTATAAGATGATGACGATCGCGATATTTGCAGTCGGAACGTCATATGTGGTCTATTTCTTTAAACTGATCCCCCTTGCCAGAAAATTTGATGTTATGATCTTTGCCTATGCGCTAAGTAATACATTGATGCTTGTGGCGATAATCAAATACAGGATGCTTGATCCGGGGGCAGCTGCACGTAACTACGTTGTTGACGAACTGTCTGAGGGGATCATCGTCGTAGATTCTTCCGAAAGGATATCGTACTTCAACAAGCCCGCGCAGAAACTTTTCCCTGTGCTTGAAAATAAAGGGCTTGTCGCAGATCACAGCGAGGATGTCATTGGAGCTATCCGCAGTGCGATAGAAAAAGGCGAGCTGATCAGAATGAACGAGAGGATATATACGCCCAAGGCAAATCCTCTGATAGAGGACGGGATCAGTGTCGGAACATTGTATGCGCTTGGCGATGATACCGAGCAGTACAGATATATGAACGAACTGCGCAAGCAGAGGCAGCTTGCAGAGGCCGCTAACGAGGCCAAGTCGCACTTCCTTGCAAATATGTCCCATGAGATACGTACCCCGATCAATGCGATCCTGGGTATGGACGAGATGGTTCTTCGAACCAGCAAGGAAAAGGAAGTAATAGAGTATGCCGAGGATATACAGACATCGGGCAGGACGCTTCTGGCACTTATAAATGATATACTCGATTTTTCCAAGGTTGAAGAAGGAAAAATGGAAATCATTCCCGTACAGTATGAACCGGGCGTTATGGTTAACGATCTTGTAAATATGATACGTGAGAGAGCCGAGCAAAAGGGACTTAAGGTCAATGTTGATTTTAACAGGGAAATCCCGCGACTTCTCAAGGGTGATGAGATACGTATAAAACAGTGCGCGTTAAATCTTCTGACAAACGCCGTCAAATATACGAAGGAAGGCAGCATCAGCCTGAAGATCGGCTTTTCGAAAACACGCGAAGGCCATATAGATCTTGAGTTTACGGTGAAGGATACCGGAATGGGCATCAAACCCGAGGATATGAAGAATCTGTTCTCGCCGTTCATGCGTATAGAGGAGGAGAAAAACCGCAACATCGAAGGTACCGGCCTTGGGATCAGCATAACCAAGCGCCTTCTTGATCTTATGGGAAGCGAGCTGAAGGTTACAAGCGAATACGGCAGGGGATCCGAATTCTCCTTCAGTGTTGATCAGGAAGTTCTGAACAGTGATCCGACCGGAGATTATGATATAAAGATAGAAACGGGAGATAAAAAGAAGCATGAGTATAAGGAACTGTTCCATGCGCCGGACGCGAAGATACTCGTGGTAGATGATATCAGGATGAATCTTCTGGTGTTCACCAAGCTTCTTCGCAACAGCATGATGGAGATAGATACAGCCACGTCCGGTCCCGAAGCTGTCAGGATGGCAGAGAAAAAACAGTACGACATCATTTTCATTGATCATCTGATGCCTGAGATGGACGGAATAGAAACCCTTCATCTTATGAAGGAAAAGGAGGGCGGCGATAAGCCCGTATATATCGTGCTTACGGCAAATGCGATATCAGGAGCGAGGGAGATGTATCTCGATGCCGGGTTTGTCGATTATGTATCCAAACCGGTCGAGGGAGAGAAGCTTGAAAAGCTGATAAAGAGTTATCTTCCGCCCGAAAAACTCCTTGACACGCCTGATACCGTGTAATATAATTGCTCAATGTGACGGCACAGGCCGCTTCGAGCCATAGCCCCGGCAGTAAGCGGACGGTCATCATACAGATGTTTTTGTTATAGATTATGGAGGTAACGTCATGAATACATATATGCCCAACGAGGCGGCCATTGAGCGTAAATGGTACGTCGTTGATGCAACCGGATGTACTTTGGGACGCCTGGCTTCGGAAGTTGCCAAGGTACTTCGCGGCAAGAATAAGCCCATATTTACACCGCATGCAGATACAGGTGACTGTGTTATCATAGTCAATGCCGATAAGGTAACTGTTACGGGTCGTAAACTTGATCAGAAGATTTATTATCATCATTCGGAATATGTCGGCGGTATGAAGGAGACCACACTTCGTGACAAGCTTGCAAAGGCTCCGACCGAGGTTGTTGAACTTGCCGTAAAGGGAATGCTTCCCAAGGGACCTTTAGGCCGCAGGATGTACAAGAAGCTGTTCGTATATGCAGGTCCCGAGCATCCTCATGCAGCACAGAAGCCCGAAGAATTGAAGTTTTAATCAGCTTTACTGTTATAGAAGGAGATAGAAAATGGCTAAAGCAAAAGAGCAGTTCTACGGAACAGGAAGAAGAAAATCGGCCGTTGCCAGAGTATATATCAAGCCCGGCAAAGGCAAGATAACCGTAAATAAGAGAGAGCTTGACGATTACTTCGGACTTGAAACACTTAAGACCATCGTTCGTCAGCCCCTTGTAGCTACAGATACAGAGAAGAAGTACGATATCAACGTAAACGTTAAGGGTGGCGGTACAACAGGACAGGCAGGTGCCATCCGTCACGGTATCGCAAGAGCACTTCTTAAGGTGGACAGCGACTTCCGTCCTACACTTAAGTCTGCCGGTTTCCTTACAAGAGACCCGAGAATGAAGGAAAGAAAGAAACCCGGTCTCAAGGCCGCAAGACGCGCTCCACAGTTTTCGAAGAGATAAGGATTACTGCGAATTACAGCATATGGAAAGAGTTCCCGGATTTATCCAGGGAACTCTTTTTATATGTTGTAATTTGTAAGAATGCAAGAAACGACCCCGGAAATCCGCAGGATTTTCGGGGTTTCTTGCATTCGCAGTAATCCTTATCGAGTCTGTCTCGAGGTTGTTTCAGACATCGCAGATCCCCAAACCTACCTCCATCCCCCGTCTACTTTAATGATCTGCCCTGTCAGGTAATTCGTCGACTCCGCCAGCGACAGCACCACCGACGCAACTTCTGCGGGCTTTCCGATCCGGTCAGCCGGGATATCGGCTACGACCTCGGCAAGCTCCTCATCGGACAGGCGTGAATTCATATCTGTATCGATCAGCCCACAGGCAACCGCATTGACGCTTATCCCGCTCGGGGCCAGTTCCTTGGCCAGAGACCGTGTAAAAGCATCGAGACCGCCTTTTGATGCTGAATAGGCAACCTCCATCGAGGCGCCGCTCTCACCCCATACGGAGGAAACGTTGATGATCTTGCCTGAAAACTCGGTGAGCATGTGCGGTATCGCTTCCCTGCACATATAGAATACGGAACTTAAGTTCGTGTCTATCGTGTTTCTCCATTCTTCATCGGACATGTCCGTTATGAGTCCAACATAGGATATGCCTGCGTTGTTGATCAGAACCGATGGCGGTGTGATCTTCGAGAACAGGTCCTTCACGGCCTCGGGTTTGGATACATCCGCGCGGTATGCCGTACATTTTACGTTATATGTGTCGGACAGATCGTGGGCAAGTTCCTCGAGACTGTCTATATTCTTGATACAGCACAGGGTCAGGTCATAACCTGCCCTTGCGAATTCAATGGCTATGGCGCGGCCGATGCCGCGGGACGCACCTGTTATCAATGCATTCTTTTCCATGACATCCTCCTTATACAGTAAACGTTATAGTAAACATAACTCCATTATGTTATAATATATTAGATAAACATTTGTCCGAATATATTGTAACTAATGTTATTATATCATACTTAGAGGTGAATTTCATGGATCAGCAATACGACGTTATCATAGTAGGTGCAGGACCCGCGGGTCTTACTGCAGGTATTTATGCGGCAAGGGCGGAGCTTAAAACCCTGCTCATAGAGAGATTCGGTGCCGGCGGCCAGATACTCAATACATATGAGGTCGACAATTATCCGGGACTTCCGGGAATCACAGGCGCTGAGCTTGGAGAGCGTATGAGCGATCATCTGGATAAGTTCGGCGTAACGAGGGTTATGACGGAGGTACAGTCGATCGATTTTGCCGAAGGCGCCAATAGGGTCGTTACCGATTCCGGAGAATACATCGGCAGGACTGTTATCCTCGCAACAGGCAATTCTCCGAGAAAACTCGGGATCCCGGGCGAAGCGGAGCTTACGGGTGCCGGAGTCAGCTATTGTGCGACATGTGACGGAGCGTTCTTCCGGAAGAAAACCGTTGCGGTTATCGGCGGCGGCGATGTTGCGGTAGAGGATGCGATCTTTCTTGCAAGAGGATGTGAGAAGGTTTATCTGGTGCACAGAAGGGATGAACTGCGTGCGACGAAGATACTCCAGAAGGCGCTTTTTGAACTTCCGAATGTTGAAGTTGTCTGGAACAATATCCCGGTGGAGATAACCGATAATGATAACGGTATGGTGAAGGGCCTTGTCATATCTGATGTAAAATCAGGTGAGCAGAGGGAACTTGAGGTTTCGGGAGTGTTCATCGCAACCGGAAACACACCGAATGCTTCCTATACAGATGCGCTTGATAAGGATGATCAGGGCTATATCATTGCCGACGAGTCGTGTGCGACAAGCCTTCCGGGAGTGTTCGCGGCGGGTGATATCCGCTCCAAGAAACTTAGGCAGGTATCTACCGCGGTAGCTGACGGAGCCAACGCGGTATATTCCGTGCAGGGATACCTGATTTGACAATGACCTGATATTTTGATATTCTATACCACGTGCATTTACGTAACAATTTTGTAACATTTGCAGAAACAGACAGAGGGGCCGGGGGTTTTTAAATATTTGGAGGATTTATGAAGAAAAGCTTATCCAAAGTTACGGCCATGGCTATTGCTACCGTTCTGGCCGCAACTTGCTTTCCGATAAACGATGTTATGGCTGCGACATCACCGGTATTTCCGGCTGCGGGAGTTGCTCTTGCGGCAGGTAACGGGCGTTCCATGCAGGATATCCGTGCCGATGTGGCCAGAAATGCGGCCATGCAGTCAACAATTACAAATCACGAGAAGATCACCAAGGTTGATGATGAAACGATAGAGAAGGTTGAAACACCTTCTTCCAAGGCTGTCACCGAGGGAACCGTGATAGACGGTGTAGCCGTAGTGGGTTCTGCCTCTGAGGCAGCTACGATCGAGATAACTTCTGATGATAATACTGCCGATTCGGGAATGAACGGCGGAGATGACACCGAACTTGCCGAAGGTGAGAACACCGGATCATCGGAGGAGGCGGATGACGGCGCAGCCAACCCGTCCATCGATGTTAAACCTGAGGAAAACTATGAGATAGAGGATGGGGAAGAGGATCTTTCCGACCAGGTCATAGCAGTTGTTGACGGATACGTTAATGTCCGTTCAATGCCTGACGAGGACAGCGAAGTAGTCGGTAAGCTCTATAACCATTCGGCAGGTACATGGCTGGACAAGCAGGGTGACTGGTACAAGATCGAATCCGGAAATGTAGTCGGATTCGTCAAGGGTGAGTTCGTCAAGACCGGAAAGGCAGCCGTTGAACTGGCGGCCGAGGTTGGCCAGAGACTGGCAACGGTACATACGACGACACTTAAGATCAGAGAAGAGGCAAGCGGTGAGTCCAAGGTACTCGGACTTGTTGCTAACGAAGACCAGTTGTCGGTACTTGAAGAGACCGATGAATGGATAAAGGTCAGTATCGAGGAAGGTGACGGCTGGGTTTCCAGAGAGTATGTCAGCCTTTCGACATGGTTCCCCAAGGCTGAGTCCAAGGCCGAAGAGGAAGCAAGACTTAAGAAGGAAGAAGCGGAGAGAAGAGCTGCAAACGCTGCTGCTGCCAGATCTGCAGGCGGCAAGAAGGGCAAGAATTCCGGCGGCGGAGGCGGCGGAGGTGTATCTTATTCTGTCGGAGGCGGCGGAATGGGATCGAGCGTTGCAAACTATGCATTACAGTTTGTCGGCAATCCTTACGTATACGGCGGCACCAGCCTGACAAACGGAACCGACTGCTCAGGATTCACAATGGGCGTATACAGGAACTTCGGTGTATCCCTGCCGCACTCGTCAGGTGCACAGCGTGCATGCGGATACGGTGTCGGAAGCCTTGCGGAAGCGCAGCCCGGTGACCTTATATGCTATTCGGGACACGTTGCTCTGTACATCGGCGGAGGCCAGATCGTTCATGCATCGACGGCCAGAACCGGTATCAAGGTATCAAATGCGGCGTACCGTAACATACTTGCAATACGAAGGATATTCTAAGAATATAACAGTTTACTGGGCAGATTTTAGTGTGGTTGCTCCAAGAGAAAGGAGGCGGTTGCATGGAATTTATCATCGTAGGCAAAAACATTGATGTAACCCCGGGTTTAAGACAGGCAGTTGAGGACAAGATCGGAAAGCTTGAGAGGTATTTTACTCCGAACACGCAGATTCATGTTACACTCAGCGTGGAAAAGGACAGGCAGAAGATAGAAGTCACGATCCCTGTCAAGGGCAGCGTGATCAGATCCGAACAGGTCAGCAATGACATGTATGTTTCGATCGATCTGGTCGAGGAGATCATAGAGCGACAGCTCAAGAAGTACAAGAACAAGCTCATAGATGCCAAGCACGGATCTGAGAATTTCAAACAGGACTTTCTTGACAAGGATTATGCGGATGATGACGAGATCAAGATCGTCCGTACCAAGAGAGTCGATATGAAACCCATGTATCCCGAGGATGCATGCGTTCAGATGGAACTTTGCGGACACAGTTTCTTTGTGTTCACCAATGCGGAGAACGGACAGGTCAGCGTTGTTTATAAGAGAAAAGGAAACACATACGGCCTGATCGAACCGGACCTGTAAACAGGAGACCATATTTCTATGTTTGACACAGTGGCTCTTGACGATGAATCAAAAGAGATAGTCATAATAGACCAGACGAAGCTTCCGAACGAAAGACGGATGCTTCGTCTGTCTTCTCTTGAAGAGTTTTACAATGCCATATATCTTCTGGAGGTGCGGGGAGCACCGGCGATAGGGGTGTTCGCTGCTTTTGCCGCATATATTCTTGCGTGCAGGATAGAAGCCGCAGATCATGAAAGCTTTTACCGGGAGTTTAAGAAGTACAGGGATCATCTCGAGTCCTCAAGGCCGACAGCCGTAAACTTAAGCTGGGCGCTGAACCGGATGGAGCAGGTGGTTATTTCGCACCGAAACGATACCATATCGGATACAGTGGCAGCACTGAAGGAAGAGGCGCTTATGATACGCAGGGAAGATGAGGATGCGTGCAGGGCGATAGGAGAAAACGCACTTACCCTGTTAAAGCCCGGATACGGCTTACTTACGCACTGTAACGCCGGACAGCTTGCAACATCGAGATACGGTACTGCAACTTCAGCGATGTATCTCGGCCACGAGCGCGGATACGGTTTTCATATTTACTGTGATGAGACAAGGCCGCTCCTTCAGGGAGCGCGGCTTACCGCATACGAGCTTGCAAGTGCGGGCATGGATGTTACCCTGCAGTGCGACAACATGGTATCATCGCTTATGTCATCGGGAAAAATAGATGCAGTCCTCGTCGGTTGTGACAGAGTTGCCGCAAACGGGGATACGGCCAACAAGATAGGAACGAGTGTAGTCGCACTTTGCGCAAAGCATTACGGGATACCCTTTTATGTATGCGGTCCGATGTCGACTATCGACGCTTCGATAAAAAGCGGCGCGGACATACCTATCGAAATGAGAAAACCGGAGGAAGTGTCCGAAATGTGGTATGAAAAACCCATGGCTCCCGCCGGGATCAAAATATATAATCCGGCATTTGATGTTACGGATCACTCGCTCATTACGGCTATTATCACCGAAACGGGGATATTCCGTCCGCCGTTTAGTTTTGGTGACTGATAACATATCTATATCTAGTGTTTGAATTCCCCTGTCAAATTTGTTATAATAGTGAGTGCACGAATTGACAAATATTTAACAATCTTTTTCGGAGGTATCTAAATGTCTAAAAAAGTCGTTATCGCAAGCGCATGCCGTACAGCTATCGGCACAATGGGCGGTTCCCTTTCAACCACTCCCGTAGCAGATCTTGGTGCAATAGTTATCAAGGAAGCAGTAAAGAGGGCAGGTATCAAACCCGAGGACGTTGACCACGTATATATGGGTTGTGTAATACAGGCAGGACAGGGACAGAACGTTGCCCGCCAGTCATCCATCAAGGCAGGACTTCCTATAGAGACACCTGCAGTAACGTCAAACGTTGTATGCGGATCAGGTCTTAACTGCGTTAACCAGGCAGCACAGATGATAATCGCAGGCGATGCAGATGTGGTTGTAGCCGGCGGAATGGAGAACATGTCAATGGCTCCCTTCGCGATCCCGAACGGACGTTACGGATACAGAATGCTCCGTCCCGACCAGAGCCAGGGCGCTCTTGTAGATACGATGATCAAGGATGCTCTCTGGGATGCGTTCAATGATTACCACATGATCACAACTGCAGACAATATCGCAAGACAGTGGAATCTGACCAGAGAAGAGCTTGATGAGTTTGCACTCAAGAGCCAGCAGAAGGCATGTGCAGCTATCGAGAACGGCTCATTCAAGGACGAGATCGTTCCCGTTGAGGTCAAGAAGAAGAAGGAAACGATAGTATTTGATACAGATGAAGGCCCGAGACAGGGTTCTACAATAGAAGCTCTTGCAAAGCTCCGCCCGATCAATCCCGACGGATTTGTAACAGCAGGTAACGCTTCAGGTATCAACGACGGTGCAGCAGCAGTAGTCGTTATGAGCGAGGAGAAGGCTAAGGAGCTCGGTGTTACACCTATGGCAACATTTGTTGCAGGCGCTCTTGCAGGCGTAGATCCTTCCATCATGGGTATCGGACCTGTTGCAGCAACGAAAAAGGCAATGGCCAAGGCCGGATACAAGATCGAGGACTTTGACATCATCGAAGCAAATGAAGCATTTGCCGCACAGTCTGTAGCAGTTGGCAAGGATCTCGGTATCGATGTTGAGAAGCAGCTCAACCCCAACGGCGGTGCTATTGCACTCGGACATCCGGTAGGAGCATCAGGTGCTCGTATCTTTGTAACACTCCTTCACGAGATGAAGAAGAAAGGTGCGAAGAAGGGTCTTGCTACCCTTTGTATCGGCGGTGGTATGGGATGTGCAACCATCGTGGAAATGGATTGATATGATAATGACAGTCAGCGCTGAACCTTAGCGCTGACTTTGCTGTAAGGACATACCTTTATTATTACACAAGGAGGAAATCTATGGAATTCGTAACATACGAAGTACAGGATCGTGTCGGCATAATCACGATCAACAGAGAGAAGGCACTTAACGCTCTCAATTCCCAGGTGCTTGATGAACTTTCCGAAGCATTTGACGGAGTGGATCTTAATGAGATCAGATGTCTGGTACTAACAGGTGCAGGTGAGAAGTCATTTGTTGCAGGTGCCGACATAGGTGAGATGAGCAGCCTTACCAAGGCAGAAGGCGAAGCATTCGGCAAGAAGGGTAACGACCTCTTCCGCAAGATCGAGACATTCCCCATCCCTGTTATCGCAGCTGTTAACGGATTTGCTCTCGGCGGCGGATGCGAGATATCCATGAGCTGTGACATCAGGATCTGTTCCGAGACCGCAGTATTCGGCCAGCCCGAGGTAGGACTCGGTATCACACCCGGATTTGGCGGAACGCAGAGACTTGCAAGGCTCGTATCTCCCGGAATGGCCAAGCAGCTTATATATACGGCCAGAAACATCAAGGCTGATGAAGCATACAGGATCGGTCTTGTAAATCAGGTTGTAAAGGCAGAGACAAATGAAGCCGGAGAAGTTACCGTAAGCGCCAAGGACGCTCTTATGGCAGCGGCTCTTAAGATGGCATCAGGTATCGCCAAGAACGCTCCCATCGCCGTCAGAAACTGCAAGAAGGCGATCAATGACGGGCTCCAGGTTGATATGGACAAGGCGATAGTTATAGAAGAAAAGCTTTTCGGTGACTGTTTCGAGACCGAGGATCAGAAGGCTGCAATGGCTAACTTCCTCGAGAAGGACAAGGAAAAGAAACTCAAAGTAGTACCATTTGTTAACAAATAATATAACGGAGGAAAAAAGATGAAGGTTGGAATCATTGGTGCCGGCACAATGGGTCAGGGCATCGCAAAGGCATTCGCACAGGTTGACGGATATGAAGTTATGCTGTGCGATATCAAGCAGGAATGGGCAGAAGGCGGCAAGGACAAGATCATCAAAGGTTATGACAAGCTTGTGGCCAAGGAAAAGATGACAAAGGAACAGGCTGATGCGATTGTAAACAGGATCGTTCCCGGACTTAAGGAAAATCTGTGCAAGGACTGCGATCTTATCGTAGAAGCTGCATTTGAGAATATGGAAGTCAAGAAGACAACTTTCAAGGAGCTCGATGAGCTCTGCAAACCCGAGTGTGTATTTGCTTCAAATACTTCATCACTTTCGATCACCGAGATCGGCAACGGTCTTTCAAGACCCATGATCGGTATGCATTTCTTCAATCCCGCAGACCGTATGAAGCTTGTTGAGGTTATCGCAGGTGTGAACACTCCCGAATCAACAGTTGAGACGATCAAGAAGATCTCAGCCGAGATCGGCAAGACAGCCGTTCAGGTTAATGAGGCAGCCGGTTTTGTTGTTAACCGTATCCTCATCCCGATGATCAACGAAGCTGCATTCATCAAGATGGAAGGTGTATCCGATGTTGAAGGTATCGACGCAGCCATGAAGCTCGGTGCCAATCATCCCATGGGACCCCTCGAGCTCGGTGATTTCATCGGCCTCGACATCTGCCTTGCTATCATGGATGTCCTCTACAATGAGACAGGCGACAGCAAATACAGGGCATGTCCTCTTATCAGAAAGATGGTTCGCGGTGGCAACCTCGGCGTTAAGAGCGGCAAGGGATTCTACATCTACAACGAAGACCGCACGAAGACTGCGATCGACGCCAAATAATGTCAAAGGTGTCAAAGGGGACGGTTCTTTTTGACAACTTTTTATGAAAACGTTAGGTAACATTAATATAAACGGAGGAATTTAATCATGGATTTTTCTTTATCAAAAGAACATGAAATGGCAAGACAGCTTTTCAAGGATTTTGCCGAAACAGAAGTAAAGCCTCTTGCACAGGAGATCGATCAGGAACACAGATTTCCGAGAGAGACTGTAGAGAAACTTGCGAAGTACGGATTCTTGGGAATCCCCGTTCCCAAGGAGCTCGGCGGACAGGGTTGTGATGTTCTCACATATGCGATGTGTGTTGAGGAACTGTCAAAAGTATGCGGTACCACAGGCGTTATCGTATCAGCTCACACATCACTGTGCGTAGACCCGATCATGACATTCGGAACGGACGAGCAGAAGCAGAAATATGTAGTTCCCCTTGCAAAGGGCGAAAAGCTCGGTGCATTCGGACTTACCGAGCCCGGTGCTGGAACCGATGCACAGGGACAGCAGACCAAGGCTGTTCTTGACGGTGACGAATGGGTACTTAACGGAAGCAAGTGCTTCATCACAAACGGTAAGGAAGCAGATGTCTATGTTATCTTCGCTGTTACGGGCAAGATCGAAAAGCGCGGTAAGATGATGAAGGAGATCTCCGCATTCATCGTTGAAAAGGGAACTCCCGGATTCACATTCGGTACCAAGGAAAACAAGATGGGTATCTGCGGATCCTCAACATATGAACTTATCTTTACTGACTGCCGTATCCCGAAGGACAACCTTCTCGGCAAGCAGGGCAAGGGCTTCAATATCGCAATGCATACGCTTGACGGCGGACGTATCGGTATTGCCGCTCAGGCTCTCGGACTTGCAGCAGGCGCTCTCGAGACGACCATCCAGTATGTTAAGGAGAGGAAGCAGTTCGGACGTTCTATCGGACAGTTCCAGAACACTCAGTTCCAGCTTGCAGATATGGCAACAAAGGTTGAGGCTGCCAGACTTCTCGTATATAAGGCAGCACGTGCCAAGGATCAGTTCCAGAAGGACGGCAAGAGCGCATACGGCGTTGAGGCTGCAATGGCTAAGCTTTACGCTGCAGAGGTTGCTATGGAAGTTACGACAAAGTGCGTACAGCTTCACGGTGGATACGGTTACATCAAGGAGTACGATGTTGAGCGTATGATGCGCGATGCGAAGATCACCGAGATCTACGAAGGAACATCAGAAGTCCAGAGAATGGTCATCAGCGCGGCATTATTAAAGTAAGGTAGGAGGACAATATAGATGAAAGTTGTAGTTTGTATCAAACAGGTTCCGGATACAAAGGGCGGAGTTAAGTTCAATCCCGACGGAACACTTGACAGAGGTGCAATGCTCGCCATCATGAATCCTGATGACAAGGCAGGTCTTGAGGCAGCTCTTCGTTTAAAAGATCAGTACGGTGCGCATGTTACGGTTCTTACAATGGGACTTCCCAAGGCATCGGATGTGCTTCGTGAGGCTCTTGCTATGGGTGCTGATGATGCGGTTCTCGTAACAGACAGAGTGCTCGGCGGTGCCGATACATGGGCAACATCAACAACACTCGCAGGTGCACTTCGTAACATGGAATATGATCTTATCATCACAGGCCGTCAGGCTATCGACGGTGATACGGCTCAGGTTGGTCCTCAGATCGCCGAGCATCTCGGTATCCCCGTTATCTCCTATGCACAGGAGATCAAACTTGACGGTGACAAGGTTACTGTAAAGCGTCAGTATGATGACAGATATCATATGGTAGAGGCCAAGCTTCCCTGCCTGATCACGGCTCTTTCAGAACTCAATGATCCCAGATACATGACACCCGGCGGTATTTTCGATGCAGTCAAGGCTGACATCACCACATGGGGCAGAGCAGATCTTAAGGATGTCGAAGACGGCAACCTTGGTCTTAACGGATCACCTACGAAGATCGCAAAGGCTTCCGATAAGGTTCGTAAGGGTGCAGGTGAGAAGTTTACTCCCGAATCACCCGAGGAAGCGGTTGATATCATCGTCGGTAAGTTAAAAGAGAAGCATGTAATCTAGTCTATTGAAAAGGAAAAGTGGTGAACGATTATGAATATGAGTCCAGAAACTATCGCGCAGTACAAAGGTGTATATGTATTCGCGCAGCAGGTAGATAATGAAGTAAGCGGTATCGCTTATGAACTGCTCGGAAAGGCAAGAGAGCTTGCCGAGCCCTTAAAAACAGATGTAACTGCAGTGCTTATCGGTTCAGGTGTCAAGGATCTTGCCGACAAGCTCGCAGAGTACGGTGCAGACAAGGTTATCGTTGTTGATGATCCCGAACTCAAGGATTACAGAACAGAGCCTTACGCTCACGCACTTGCATCAGTAATCAACGAGTACAAGCCCGAGATCATGCTTGTAGGTGCAACGGCTATCGGCCGTGACCTCGGCCCTACGGTTTCTGCAAGGGTTGCAACGGGTCTTACTGCTGACTGTACAGTACTTGATATCGGTGATTTCCCTCTTCAGCCCATTCCCGGCAAAGAGGATGAGCAGCTTCATAACCAGCTCCTCATGACACGTCCCGCATTCGGCGGCAACACGATCGCAACGATCGCCTGCCCGTATAACCGTCCTCAGATGGCAACAGTACGTCCCGGCGTTATGCAGAAGATCGAGCCGAAAAAGGGTGCCAAGGCAGAAGTCATCGAGTTCAATCCCGGATTTACCAAAAACGACAGATACGTTGAGATCAAGGAAGTCGTTAAGGCAGTGTCCGACATCAAGGATATCATGGATGCCAAGATCCTCGTATCAGGCGGACGTGGTGTAGGTTCTCCCGAGAACTTCAAGATCCTTGAGGATCTCGCAGCGGCTATCGGCGGACAGGTTTCATGCTCACGTGCAGTTGTCGATTCCGGATGGAAGCCCAAGGAGATGCAGGTAGGACAGACAGGTAAGACCGTACGTCCGAACGTATACTTCGCGATTGGTATCTCAGGTGCCATCCAGCACGTTGCAGGTATGGAAGAGTCAGATATCATCATTGCGATCAACAAGGACGAGGATGCTCCGATCTTTGATGTTGCAGACTACGGTATCGTAGGAGATCTCAATAAGATCGTACCGAAACTTACCGAAGAAGTTAAAGCGGCTGTAGCAGCCAAGAAGTAACAGGAAGTTGATCAGTCGGGGAAATGCCGCAAGGTGTTTCCCCGTAACTTAGATTTATCTTAGATATTTATGGGAGATGAAGTACAATGGTTAAGAATTTTGACGATCTGCTTGCAAAGATCAAGACTATCAGCAAAAAGAAGGTTGCAATAGCGGTCGCACAGGACAAGGCTGTCCTTGAGGCTGTTAAGGCTGCAAAGGAAAGAGATATAGCAGATGCGATACTTGTAGGAAACGAGGCCGAGATACGCGCGATCGGTGCAGAGCTTGGCATGAATATGGAAGAGTATGAGATCATCAATGTCGAAGATGAAGTAGAAGCTGCTACAAAGGCAGTTTCGATCGTATCCGAAGGCAAGGCTGACATTTACATGAAGGGTTTGCTCCCTACAGGGACATTTTTAAAGAGCGTGCTCAACAAGGAAGTCGGACTTCGTACCGGCAAGCCTCTTTCGCATGTATGCGTTATCGAGGTTCCCAAGGTTGACAGAGTACTGTTCCTGTCTGACGTGGCATTCATCCCTTATCCGACACTCGAGGAAAAGAAGTGCATAATCGAGTACACATCGGATGTTGCAAGGGCATGCGGTGTTGAAAATCCCAAAGCTGCAGTTGTATGCTGTACCGAGACAGTTAACCCGAAGATGCCTATCACGGTAGAAGCGGACGAACTTTCCAAGATGCAGGACAACGGAGAGATCAAGGGGTGTATCGTTGAAGGTCCTCTTTCACTTGACATCGCACTCTTCCCGGCGGCAGCAGAGGAAAAGGGCGCCATGGACCGTAAGGTTGCAGGAGATGCCGACATCCTTATTTTCCCTGACCTTCATGCCGGTAACCTTGTTTACAAGACATTCACTCAGGTAGTCGAGAACATGAAGAACGGATGTATCCTCACAGGTACAAAGGCTCCGGTCGTTCTTACAAGCCGTGCCGATACATTCGAGACAAAGGTCAATTCCATCGCACTCGCTGCCATCGTTGCCCACGAACTCAAAAAGTGACAAAAGGTGTCAAAAGGGACGGTTCTTTTTGACAACTTTTTGCAACCAAAACAGATAAAGGAGAATAAACCATGGGATTAAAGAGTCTTATAATCAACCCGGGTTCCACATCGACCAAGATCGGTATATTCGACGGTGAGGAGCTTCTGTTTGACGAGACACTGCGCCATACAACCGAAGAGATCAATTCATTCGAGTCGATCGTTGCCCAGAAGGATTTTCGTAAGGATATCATCCTTAACTTCCTGAAGGAGAAAAACTTCGATATCAATACACTTGATTTTGTTGTAGGCCGCGGCGGAATGTTAAAGCCAATCCCGGGCGGAACATATGAAGTAACGGATGCACTGCTTGAAGATCTGAAGGTTGGCGTTCAGGGCCAGCATGCATCAAACCTCGGCGGAATACTTGCAAGAGAGATCGGGGATTCGCTTTCGGTCCCTTCATACATCGTTGATCCCGTTGTCGTAGACGAGATGATCGATATTGCCAGACATTCGGGATGCCCCGAACTTCCGAGAGTGAGCAAGTTCCATGCGCTCAACCAGAAGGCAGTGGCAAAGCGTTACGCCAAGGAAGTCGGAAAAAAATATGAGGATCTTAACCTCATCGTAGTTCACATGGGTGGCGGATGTTCGGTAGGACCTCACAAGAACGGCCGTGTAATAGATATCTTCAATGCACTTGACGGTGACGGCGCATTTTCACCGGAGCGTGCAGGCGCGGTTCCTCCCGGAGCACTTGTTAAGATGTGCTTTTCCGGCAAGTATACGGAAAAGGAAGTTTACAGGATGCTCGTCGGGGACGGCGGATTCAATGCATACCTCGGAACCAACGATATGCGTGATGTCGGCAGGATGGTCGACGAAGGCGACGCAAAGGCGAAGGAATACAGGGATGCGTTCATCCTTCAAATGTCCAAGGACATCGGTTCCATGGCATGCGTGCTTGAAGGTAAGGTCGATCAGATCATCGTGACCGGCGGTATCGCTTACGACAAGGCAGTCGTTGCGGGACTTAAGGAGCACTGCGAATGGATCGCTCCTTTCACGGTATATCCCGGTGAGGACGAGCTTCTTGCACTCGCCCAGGGCGGTCTTCGTGTAATGAACAAAGAAGAAGCAGCAATGCCCTATTAATGAATAAAAGGTGTCAAAAGGGACGGTTCTTTTTGACACCTTTTATATTTTTGACTGTTTTTTCGAGAGGTTATCCATGTATCTGTCAGTCGCGGTATATTGTATCTGCCTGTTTCTGTTTATCTGGGGCATATCCATAGCACCCAAGGGAAAATTTCATACGGATTATATTACAAGGGATGTAACGCTCTCCATGCGCGGCCTTGCTGCAATAGGGGTTATACTCCATCATATCTCCCAGGAGGAACTGTTTCAGACAAAGGGAGAGCTCGGGCTTTTCCTGAATGCAGGATATCTGTATGTGGCGATTTTCTTCTTCTGCTCAGGCTATGGACTTTTGAAGAAATTTGATGATGATCCGGGATACCTGAACGGATTTCTGAAAAAGCGCCTTCCCGTCGTGATCGTTCCGTATTACGTCAGCATATTGTTCTATGGGATATTTAATATTATCATCGGAAACCATCTCGAACCGCTTCAATGGGTGACCAACCTGCTCGGAGTGACCATGATGAACGAATACGCATGGTACCCGGTCGTGCTTGCTATACTGTACGTTGCCTTTTACCTGATATTCAGGCGGGAAGGATCAAGGGTACAAAAGCTGGTATACATGCTTATCGTTATATTTGCCATGGGTATATTCTTCTGTGTCGAAGGACACTTCCTCTGGTGGGCGGGCAGTACACCCAACTGGTGGATGAATCCGTACTCGGCCGACTCTGACAAGTGGTATCTGCAGCAAAAGGTATTCTGGCTGTCCGGGGAATGGTGGGTCAATTCGCAGATCGCATTCCTGTTCGGTATGGTATATGAGACCTTCGAAGATAAGATCACAGCTTTCTTCTGCAAACGCTATCTGCTCAAGATCGCCGTGCTTATCGTTATTACGATCGCGGCTCATGTACTTACCGCCTTTACTCAGGCAGTGTTCGGATACTGGTCCGAATTCGAGGGAAACGGTCCTGCTATAGGGGCGAAGATGATCTGCTACTTTACTCAGCTTCCGCATGTAATTTTCTTTGTGCTCTTTATCCTGGTATTTACGATGAAGATCAGAACGATCAATCCCGTAACGCGGTTTTTCGGCAGATACTCACTTGATACATATATGATGAACCTCATGGCATTATTGATATTCCGTCCCGTATTCCTGGATTTCCCCGGACGCGTTGTCAGTGATCCCGCCATTGGCATGCCGCTGTTTGTTGTATGCGTATTTGCGGGGACGATAGTGCTTGGTCTTATATTCCACAAATGTTGTCAAAAGGGACGGTTCTTTTTGACAACTTTTCTGCAAAAGTGAGGTAATGCTTCAGATCATTACCCTTGTCCTTCAATACAACCGGAGGCATACAAGAGTATATCAATAATATACAGCCGGCGACATACAGCAATATGCGGCCGGCTGTATACAATAATCCGATGTCAGTAATCCGATTGCATTTCTGGAATTCATTTGATAGAATTCATTATGTCAGGCGGGGACGCCTCCTGACCACAATCAGTATCATATCAGTTCATGTGCCTTATTAAGGCGCGTCCGGCGATAGCATTTCGCCACCGGATACCATTTGATCAACCAACAAAATAGGGATAACAGTTGTCAAAAAGAACCGTCCCTTTTGTCACCTTTTGTTATCTTTTGTGCCAGGAAAGGAGTGATATATTGCCAAGAACAGCGAGAAATCTGAATGAAGGCGGGTATCGCCATGTAATAGTCAGAGGTATCGGCAAGCAGATTCTGTTTGAGGATGCCGACGATAATATATTCTTTATCGGACTGCTTGAACGGTACAGCAGGGAAACAGGTATCGGGATATGCGCATATTGCCTTATGGAAAACCATGTGCATCTGCTGCTGCATGATGGCGGTACTCTTACACCATTATTTATGAAGAAGATCGGTGTCAGCTATTCCGCCCATTTTAATGTAAGATATGATAGGACCGGGCATCTGTTCCAGGACAGGTACAAATGCGAGAACATCAAAACCGGGCGTCAATATCTGGTCGTACTCAGATATATCCTGCGCAATCCGGAAAAGGCCGGGATCTGCAAAACGGAAGAATACAATTGGAGCAGTTTTGATTTGTATGGAGATGATAAATCGTTCCTCGATCAGACATATACCTGCGAATTGCTATGTGACAGAGATGAATTCCTGCACTTCATCACCAGTGACTGCCATGACAGCTGCATGGAATACGGGAAGCGGCGGAATGACGAATGGGCGCAGGAAGTGATCTCGTCGGAACTTGGCATAGAATCCGGTACGGTCATCCAGACATACAACAGAAAGGAACGTAACCATGCTATAGCCATATTAAAAGCAGCAGGCCTTAGTATCAGACAGATTGAAAGACTGACAGGAATAAACCGAGGTGTCATACAGAAGGCCTGATAAGAAAAAGTTGTCAAAAAGAACCGTCCCTATTGACAACCTACTGACAGCTCTTGTCGACAAACCCGAAATCATGTATACTTTTGTTCATAAATGTGAAGACACCGGAGGGTAGATATGGAGAAGGAAGTAGGTTGTTTTAAGGTCTGGACTGCGGATGATGACCGCAGGATCGTATTTTCCAGGGGAAAAGGCGTTGCACATGCGCATGAGATCGCGTGGCTGTATGAGACGCTTATCGAGCTGTCTGAAAAATGGCATGACGACAAGGGCTTTGTGTATATGGCCTTTATTGAGGAACTTGAGCAGGTGAGCCCCAAGGGCAGTATCCAGTACGTTGAGCTTCACCGGAATCTTGAGGCATGCGGATGCAAGTACATCGCATATATCGAGGGTAATTCCTATGAGGTTTCCGTGCAGTCGTACAAACACAAGCAGATGAGCAACACACCCGGCACGCAGAACCGTTATTTCCCTACGCAGTACGAAGGCCTGAAATGGTTTGAGGAAATGGGATTCTAATGAGCATCAAGAAAAAATACAGTAAGCCTTTTGGCAATCTGAACAGTCTGAAAACGAGCTTTTTTGAAAATAACGACGGTATGCTCGACATGGCCGACGGCATGGCTGATGTCCTGCTGATGCAGCCGAAACGTACGGTATGCAAAATATGCGGAGCAAAGCTTGGGAAACCGCTATATACAAGCCACCGTATCGGTTATATCGAATGTGCAAACTGCGGACATCTTAACAGCGAGTGCGAGGATACGGATGATTTTGCAAGCAAGGTCTATGTAGAGGATGATTATTCGAAGAACTACAGCGCCGCTGACCGCGAAAACTATGAAAAACGGCGCGATATGATCTACATACCCAAGGCGGAGTATCTGCGTGACTGTCTGAAGCACGAAGGACTTGCGTCGGAGGATGTGAACATCCTCGATATAGGCGCCGGATGCGGGTATTTCGTATCCGCCGTAAGGCAGCTCGGAATGAAGGCCACAGGGATCGAGGTATCGGATACCGAGGTTAAGTACGGCAATTCCATGTCGGATGACGACGAGCCGCCGCTTACACATATAGGGCTTACGGATTCCATAGATCACATCAGGAATACCGATGCAAACACCATAACCGCTATCGGAGTGCTTGAACATCTGGTACATCTTGACGAGAATATTGAGGCGATCCGCGACAATCATAATATCCGCTATCTGTTCGCATCCGTTCCGATGTTCTCTTTCTCGAGCTGTTTTGAAGTCGCTTTTGCAAACGGGTACAACAGGCACACCGGTGGTACCCACACCCATCTGTTCACAAATGATTCCATTGAAAAGATGGCAGAGCATATGGGATTTGAGATCGCCTACGAGTGGCGTTTCGGTTCCGACATCAACGATCTGTACAGATTTCTGATGGTCTCAATGGAGAAGAACAATAACGAGGAGTTCTCGAGATACTTTTCCGACAAATTCATACCTCTTATGGATGATCTGCAGGCAGTTCTTGATAAAAGCGAGTTTTCATCTGAACTGCATTTTATCCTTAAACGAAAGTAAAAGTTGTCAAAAAGAACCGTCCCTTTTGACATCCTTTGACACTTTCGTGTTGAATCTGAGCGCCCATTCTGTTAAAATTAACAATGGTGCGCTCTGATTGTTTTTGAGCGCTTTTAAGGAGATTTTGGAATGAAAATCATAGAAAAGATATTCGGTACACACAGCGAACGAGAGGTAAAGCTTATAATGCCTCTGGTTGAAAAGATAGAGTCCATGCGCCCGAAGATGATGGAGCTGTCGGATTCGGAACTCCGTGCGCTCACGATCGAGTACAAGAGGCGTTATCAGGAAGGCGAGAGCCTGGACAGCCTGCTTCCGGAAGCATATGCAACGGTCAGGGAGGCAGCAAGGCGTGTTCTTAACATGGAACACTACAGGGTACAGATCATCGGCGGTATCATCCTTCATCAGGGCAGGATCGCCGAGATGAAGACAGGTGAAGGTAAGACGCTCGTATCGACACTTCCCGCATATCTGAACGCACTGACGGGACGCGGCGTGCATGTCGTTACCGTCAACGATTACCTGGCTAACCGTGACGCGGAGTGGATGGGCCAGGTCCATGAGTTCCTCGGCCTTACGGTCGGCGTTGTCCTCAACTCCATGAAGCCTGAGGAGCGTCGGAACGCATATAACTGCGACATCACCTATGTCACAAACAACGAGCTCGGATTCGATTATCTTCGTGATAACATGGTCATATATAAGGAACAGCTCGTGCTGCGCGATCTGGCGTATGCGATCATCGATGAGGTCGACTCTGTACTTATCGACGAAGCCCGTACACCGCTGATCATTTCGGGTCAGAGCGGCAAGTCCACCAAGCTTTATGAGGTGTGCG
Source organism: Lachnospiraceae bacterium (assembly GCA_045117595.1). Classification (GTDB taxonomy): domain Bacteria; phylum Bacillota; class Clostridia; order Lachnospirales; family Lachnospiraceae; genus UBA2868. The sequence goes on along the minus strand of JBGUNV010000019.1, from coordinate 14,940 downwards.
ACGTTCTCGCGCGCCAGCTGAAGCGTGGTGAAGATATGGAAGACCTGTCCAAGATGGATGCGATCATGGGTGTCGAACGCGAGGAGACGGGTGACTTTATCGTAAATGAGAAGGACAAGTTTGTAACTCTTACCGCGCAGGGTGTTGCGAAGGTTGAAAAATTCTTCCAGATCGACAACCTTGCCGATTCCGAGAATGTTGAGATACAAAACAACGTGATACTTGCACTTCGTGCACATAATCTCATGTTCCGCGACCAGGATTACGTCGTCAAGGAGGATGAGGTCCTTATCGTCGATGAGTTTACAGGACGTATCATGCCGGGACGCCGTTATTCGGACGGTCTGCATCAGGCCATAGAGGCGAAGGAACACGTCAAGGTTAAACGTGAGAGCAAGACACTTGCAACGATCACGTTCCAGAACTTCTTTAACAAGTTTGAGAAAAAATGCGGTATGACCGGTACTGCTCTTACCGAGGAGAAGGAATTCCGTGATATTTACGGTATGGATGTTATTGAGATCCCGACAAACAGGCCGGTAGCCAGAAAAGACCTTCAGGATGCGGTATATAAAACGAGAAAGGAAAAACTGTTCGCCATCTGCAATGAGATCGAGGAAGCCCACAAGACAGGACAGCCGATCCTTGTTGGTACGATCACGATCGAGGCTTCCGAGGAACTCTCCAAGCTCCTCAGTAAGCGCGGTATAGAGCATAAAGTCCTGAACGCGAAGTTCCATGAACTTGAAGCTGCTATCGTCGCTGAGGCGGGTGTTCACGGGGCGGTCACGATCGCAACGAACATGGCGGGCCGTGGTACCGATATCAAGCTTGATGAGGAATCAAGAGCAGCAGGCGGATTGAAGATCATAGGTACGGAGCGTCACGAGTCGAGACGTATCGATAATCAGCTGCGAGGCCGTTCCGGACGTCAGGGAGATCCCGGTGAATCCAGATTCTTCATATCGTTAGAGGATGATCTGATGAGACTGTTCGGTTCCGATCGTCTCATGAACATATTCAATACGCTCGGTGTACCCGAGAATGAACAGATCGAGCATTCGATGCTTACAAGTGCCATCGAAAAAGCACAGAAGAGAATAGAAAATAATAACTTCGGTATCAGAAAGAACCTTCTCGAATATGACCAGGTCATGAATGAACAGAGAGAGATCATATATGCCGAGCGTCGCCGCGTTCTTGACGGTGAGAGCATGCGAGACGTTGTGTTCAAGATGGCAACCGAGTTTGTAGAGAACACGGTTGAGATGTGTATCGGGGATGTTTCAAATCCGGAAGACTGGGATCTTCCTGAGTTGAATCAGCACTTGCGTGCAACTGTTCCGGTTGAGGAACTCAAGACTCCCGATGTCCGGAATATGAGAAAAGACCAGCTCATCCATAAGCTCAAGGAAGAGGTAGTCAAGATATACGAAGCCAAGGAAGCGGAATTCCCGTCACCCGAGCAGATCCGTGAGATCGAGCGTGTCATCCTTCTCAAGGTCATCGACCGCAAGTGGATGGATCATATCGATGACATGGACCAGCTCCGCCAGGGTATCGGATTGCAGGCCTACGGCCAGCGTGATCCGCTTGTTGAATACAAGATGATGGGCTATGACATGTTCAATGCCATGACCGACGCGATCAGCGAGGAGACGGTAAGAGTTCTGTTCCACATCCGTGTAGAGCAGAAGGTTGAACGTGAGGAAGTTGCCAAGATCACCGGAACGAACAAGGATGATACCGGACCGAAGAAGAGCGTGAAGCGCGATGCCGACAAGGTTTATCCGAACGATCCGTGTCCGTGCGGCTCAGGCAAGAAGTACAAGAACTGCTGTGGCAGGAAGAATTAGTATTATGGTAGAACTTGATCAGATAAAAACCGAACTGGGAAACCTCGCAGCGCCTCTTGCAGAGCTTGAGGCGAGTCTAGGGGTGTCCGACAAGGAGCGCAGGATCGAGGAACTCAGGCGTGAGATGGAAGTTCCGACATTCTGGGACGACAATGAACGTGCCCAGAAGATGACGAAGGAACTGAAGGATCTCGAGGATAACGTTAATACGATCAATGAACTCAAGACCCAGCATTCTGACATAGGCGAGCTTATCTCCATGGCTTATGAGGAAAATGATGAAGCCCTTATACCTGATATCAAGGCTGAGTTTGAGGAGTTTACTCAAAAACTCGAAAACCTTCGTATCAGTACGCTTCTGTCGGGTGAGTATGACTCGAACAATGCTATACTTCGTCTGAATGCGGGCGCAGGCGGTACCGAGAGCTGTGACTGGGCCGGAATGCTTTTCAGGATGTACAGCAGGTATGCCGAAAAGAAAGGGTTCTCCGTTGAGGTTCTCGATATGCTCGACGGTGACGAGGCCGGAATCAAGTCCGTGACTTTCCAGATCAACGGGACCAATGCATACGGATATCTGAAGGGAGAAAAAGGCGTGCACAGGCTGGTGCGTATATCGCCTTTCAATGCTCAGGGCAAGCGTCAGACGAGCTTTGTATCACTTGATGTCATGCCTGATATAGAAGAGGATCTCGATGTTGATATCAATGAGGATGACCTTCGCATTGATACCTACAGATCATCGGGAGCCGGCGGCCAGCATATCAACAAGACAAGTTCGGCGATACGTATCACTCATATACCTACGGGTATCGTGGTACAGTGCCAGAATGAGAGGAGCCAGTTCCAGAACAAGGACAAGGCCATGCAGATGCTGAAGGCCAAGCTCTATATGCTCAAGAAGGAAGAAAATGCCGAAAAACTGTCTGATATCCGCGGTGAAGTCAAGGATATCGCATGGGGCAGCCAGATCAGATCATATGTATTACAGCCTTATACAATGGTCAAGGATACGAGAACGAACCAGGAGGTCGCGCAGGCGGATGCGGTGCTCGACGGATATCTGGATCCGTTCATAAACGCGTATCTCAAGTGGATATCTAACGGAGCGCCGCAATAATCGCAGCGGCTCCGTGCAGTAACGGGAGGATCGATATGATAAATATTGCTGTACTCGGATACGGTACTGTCGGATCGGGAGTTGTTCAGGTAATAGATGAAAATAACGGATCGATCGACATGAAATCGGGAGATAACATCAGGATCAAATATGTCCTGGATCTTCGCGATTTTCCGGGTGACCGCGTGGAACCCATCCTGGTGCATGATTTTGATACGATATTAAATGATCCGGAGGTAAGGATCGTCGTTGAGGTCATGGGAGGTGTGGAACCGGCATATACGTTCGTCAGGAAGTGCCTCCTTGCGGGGAAAAGTGTCTGCACGTCCAACAAGGAACTTGTTGCAGCTCACGGACCCGAACTTATCGGGATCGCAAGGCAGAAAAATATCAACTTCCTCTTTGAAGCAAGCGTCGGTGGGGCGATCCCTGTGATCCGACCGATCAAATCATCGCTTACGGCCGACAGGATACTTGAGATCAAGGGAATACTTAACGGTACAACGAACTATATACTGACCCAGATGGCTACGGAAGGCTGGGAATTCGATAAGGCGCTCAGGACGGCGCAGGAGATGGGATTTGCCGAGCGTAATCCCGAGGCTGACATAGAAGGACATGATGCCACGAGAAAGATCGCGATCCTTGCATCGCTTGCATCAGGCAGTAACGTTGATTTCAATGAGATCTACACCGAAGGCATATCGAAGATAACCGCTACGGATATTCGTTATGCGAAGGAGATGAACTGCGCGATCAAGCTGCTGGCTTCCTATTCGAGCGAGAATGGTGCGAATTACGCCATGGTCGCTCCCTTCCTGGTAAAGTCAACACATCCGCTGTATGCGGTAAACGGTGTATACAATGCGATCTTTGTAAAAGGGTCCCATATCGGTGATGTTATGTTTTACGGGAGCGGCGCAGGCAAGCTTCCCACGGCATGTGCGGTTGTATCCGACGTTGTCGATGCCGCAAAGCATCTGGACAAGCATATATATACATTCTGGTCGGAGGAAAACCTGAAACTGACCGGGATCGGAAAGGCCATGAGAAGCTTTTTCGTCCGTGTTTCGGGCAGGAGGAGAAACCTTGAGGAGACAATAGTGGAGGCGTTCGGAAAGGTCAAGTTCATCGAACTTGGTGAGCTTGGAGGAGAATTCGGATTTATAACACCTCCCGTTGAGGAAGAAACATTTGATGAACGTCTGTCAACCATCCCGGATGTGCTGGGAAGGATCAGACTGGAAGAGGAGATGAAAAATGCTGGTTGTTAAGAAGTTCGGCGGGACGTCCGTTGCCGACTGCGAACGTATCATGAACGTCGCAAGGCGGTGTATTGCCGAATACAAGGCCGGAAATGACGTGGTTGTCGTCCTTTCGGCTATGGGTAAGCAGACGGATGTGCTGATCGATATGGCAAAGGAGATCAATCCCAATCCCCCGAGGCGTGAGCTCGACATGCTCATGACAACGGGAGAACAGGTGAGTGTGGCCATGATGGCTATAGCAATGGACAGCCTCGGAGTTCCCGCGGTGTCACTTAATGCATATCAGGTCGCCATGCACACCACGAGTGTCTACGGAAATGCCAGGATCAAGAGAATAGATACCGAAAGGATCCGCAATGAGCTCGATCTCAAGAAGATCGTTATCATCACGGGATTCCAGGGTGTCAATAAATACGATGATTATACGACCCTGGGACGCGGAGGGTCCGATACTACTGCTGTGGCTCTCGCTGCTGCGCTTCATGCAGACAAATGCGAGATCTATACGGATGTCGAGGGCGTTTATACAGCAGACCCGCGTATCGTCAAGAAGGCCAGAAAGCTCAAGGAGATCACGTATGACGAGATGCTTGATCTTGCCACGCTCGGTGCCGGAGTGCTTCATAACCGTTCGGTCGAGCTGGCCAAGAAGTACGGAGTCAGGCTTGTGGTGCGGTCAAGTATGTCGGATGCCGAGGGTACGGTCATTAAGGAGGTTGTTAAAATGGAAAGAATGCTTGTTTCGGGCGTTGCTGCAGATAAAAATGTTACAAGGATATCAGTCGTCGGACTTGATGATAAGCCCGGTGTTGCGTTCAGGCTCTTCGATGCCCTCGCAAAGGCAAATATCAATGTGGATATGATCCTTCAGTCGATAGGACGTCACAATACGAAGGATATCACATTTACGATCCCGAGGGATATGGAAAAGGATGCAGTTGATGCTCTTGAAGGCATTAAGGATGTGCTTGAGATGGAGGATATCAACATTAATTCACAGGTTGCCAAGGTTTCCATAGTCGGAGCCGGCATGATGAGCAATCCCGGTGTTGCATCCAAGATGTTTGAATGCCTGTATAATGCGAACATCAATATCCGCATGATCTCGACTTCCGAGATAAGGGTTACGGTCCTTATCGATGAGAAGGAAGTTGAAAAGGCCATGAACGTCATACATGACATGTTCGGACTTGAGGATTGATAAGAACCATGCGTATTTGCGGGGCTTTAGGGCCCCGCTTTTTTTATGTTGCAACGGTGATTTTTGTGATATAATGTTAGTGACTATAACTATGTTTATCGGGAGGTGCTACAGACGCCATGGACAGGGAACTTGCAGCCGAGAGGCTTGCAACGGCATCATTTGTACTGGGAATCATTTCTTTGTTTTCGGTATTGTGCTGCTGTCCTTTTGTAGTATCGGCGATCGGAATAGTGCTGGCGCTGCTTAGCAAGGGCGCCGAGAAGCAGTTCAGGCCGAGAGCTAAAACGGGATTTATCCTCTCGCTTATAGGGATGGGCGTATCGCTTGTCCTGACAGCGTTTACAGTCATATTCCCGATAGTTATGTACAAGACCAATCCGGAATTTCGCAAGAATCTGGATGGTGCCATGATCGAATCCCTAGAGCAGGACGAGCAGCTGCTGCGGCAGCTCTACGGTGACGAGGTTTACGAGCAGATGAGAGAGATGCTCGAGAACGGTACAGGCCTATGATAGGAATAAGCGGATACGGCAACCCTCTATTATCCGGGTACATATACGGTGCAGGTTCGGCGGGCATGACAACAGGCTCGGCAGATGATGCCGGCAAGGCCGAGGTCATCAAGAATCCCGGTGAATCGACGAAGGTCGCTCCTGGGAGAAAGTCTTCACCGGCGGAATGCCAGACCTGCAAGGAGAGAAAATATCAGGACGGCTCGGATGAGAACGTTTCATTCAAGTCGGCCCAGCATATCTCACCGACCGCGGCCGGCGCGCGTGTACGTGCGCACGAGCAGGAACATGTGGCAAATGCATATTCCAAGGCCGAACAGAATAACGGAAAAGTGATCAATGCTAGCGTTACGATACATACAGCTGTCTGCCCCGAATGCGGCAGGACATATGTTTCCGGCGGAACGACTCACACAATGATCAAATACAATAATGAAAAGAACCCCTATACGCAGAACAAAAAAGCCAATGATGCGTTGGGGCTTAAGGGACAGAGCGTGGACCTTGCGGTCTGACCCGATAATATATACCGGGAGTTTTTTTGATGAACCAAACATCGATATCTGATTTGAAGGCAAAGGCAAAGGATCAGTTACTTGGCAATTACGGCATGGCAACCGGTTCCTTTGCTCTTCTTTTTGTGCTGATATATGCAATAATCATGGTCATAATGTCCTCTATGAGCGTATGGTTCATGAAGGACGCGCAGGCAGGAGCAGATCCGGGCATCATGGATCAGGTCCTGACGCAGGCAGTCGGGATAGTTATCGGTATTGTCTACGCTGTTTTTTCCACAGGCTATATTTATTTACTTTACAGAATATCCGACAGGGAACGCCCCGTGATGTCGGATGTGTTCTTTGTGTTCAGAAATCATCCGGACAAGGTTATTATCATCAGTATTATTCTCACAGGTGTACAATTCATACTTTTGCTTCCGTCAATGCTGGTCGGCACAGGCAGGGACGCTACCCAGCTGACAGGATTTGACGGCAGGCGATTTCTTCTGTATATAGTTTTATACCTGACTGGTTTCATCATCTCATTCGTGTTTGATCTGATGCTGGCTATGTGCTACCTCATTTATATCGATGATCCTGAAAAAAGTGTGGGCGACATCGTAAAAGAGAGCATCAGCATGATGAAGGGCAATAAATTCAGGTATTTTTATATGTTACTGTCATTTCTGGGATATTGGCTGCTTATCATATTAAGCCTTGGTATAGCCGCATTGTGGGTCGTTCCATACCAGACGATGGCAACGGTGGAGTTTTACAAGGATCTGGCAGGGAAGCCGGAAAATGAAGAACCCAAACCATACGCGGAGTATATGACATGAGTGTTGAATTTGATGTTCAGATGACAACAGGCAAGATGTATGATTATATGCTCAGGCATACGTTTACATCCTTTGCGGGAATAGTCGGGGAACTGCTTGGATTTGTCCTTTTAGGTGGATTTTTTGCCTACGGGCAGTGGATATATCTGATCGCCGGGATAGTCTGCGTGTTTTACCAGCCGGTGGCATTGTATCTTCGGGCAAGGCGCCAGGTGAATTCAAACGAGGTATTTGCCTCGCCGCTACATTATCGTCTGGATGAAACGGGCATAACGGTGAGGAGCGGTGATGCGGAGGATAAGCTTCCCTGGGAGAAGATCTACAAGGCTGTTTCGACAACACGTTCAGTGATAGTTTATACGAACAGGATCAATGCGTGCATATTCCCCAAGGCGGATATGGGGGACAGAAAAGATGATGCCATCAGGATCATAAGCACCCATATGGATCCCAAGCAGGTGAATATCAGGTGATCCGTGAATCGTTCAGTGAAAAAGATACGTTTGACATAGCAAATGCACTTGCGAGAAAGGCTCAAAAAGGAGACATCATTGCTCTTATCGGAGATCTTGGCGCAGGTAAGACCGCATTTACCAGGGGCTTTGCGGCAGGACTCGGTATTACGGAGCCTGTTACGAGCCCGACGTTTACTATCCTGCAGGTATATGAGGGAGGAAGACTGCCTCTGTATCATTTTGACGTATACAGGATAGGCGATGTGTCGGAGATGGATGAGATAGGATATGAGGACTGTTTCTGGGGAGACGGTGTCTCGATAATGGAGTGGGCCGATCTGGTGGAGCCGATCATCCCCGATACGGCAATGATAATAACAATATCTTCCGATCCGTCAAAAGGTAGCGATTACAGGAAGATAACAATAAGCAAAAACACACCGGGAGAGGATAATGAAGATAATCGCGATTGATTCATCAGGACTTGTGGCAACGGTGGCCATTGCGTCCGAGGATGCTTTGATCGCCGAATATACGGTCAATTACAAGAAAACTCATTCCCAGACGCTGCTGCCGATGCTGAATGAGATCAGTCAGATGACGGAACTTGATCTTGCGCAGGTTGATGCAATAGCAGTTGCATCCGGTCCCGGATCCTTTACAGGTCTCAGGATAGGTTCGGCAACTGCCAAGGGGCTTGGCTTGGCCTTGGGTAAACCGTTGATCGAAATACCGACGACAGATGCCCTGGCCATGAATATGTGGGGCTGTACTGACAGGATATGCCCCATAATGGATGCAAGGCGTGATCAGGTATATACGGGTATATATGAGTTCGACGAGAATAATGAACTGAAGGTTATACGGAAAAGTTTTGCCGATCATATCAATTCGGTCGTGGATATGCTGAATGAAGCCGGAAGACCGGTCGTGTTCCTGGGGGACGGGGTTCCGGTATACCGCAAAGCAATAGCCGAAAACATCGCTGTTTCCTATAAATTCGCACCTGCACATATGAGTAGGCAGAGGGCTGGAGCATTGGCATCTCTTGCCATAAAATATTACGAGCGGGGTGATCTTGTGAGTGCAGCTGACCATAAACCGGATTACATACGACCCTCTCAGGCGGAAAATGTCCGGATGGCACAGAAAAAATGATCAGATTCCGCCAGATGACCAAAGAGGATATCCCCAGGGTAGCGCAGCTTGAGGCGCAGATATTTACGGATCCGTGGTCTGAAAAGGTCTACAGGGAGACTTTTGCATTAGATGGGGTCAGATATGTTGTAGCCGTGGATGATGAGATCGAAGGTGGCGAAGAAGACTGCATTATTGGGGCTTCCGGGATAAGAAACATAGTCGGCACAGGTGAAATAACAAATGTTATGATAACACCCCTGTACAGAGGGAGAGGAATAGCCGGACAAATGTTAAGAGAATTGCTCGAACAGGGCAGGAAACTGGGGGCAAATGAGTTCACACTCGAGGTAAGAGTCAGTAATGATGCGGCTATAAGGTTGTATGAAAATCTCGGGTTTATCCGGGAAGGGGTAAGGCCCGGATTTTATAATAACCCTCCCGAAGATGCGGCTATATACTGGCTCAGAGGCCGGGATACCGATAAAAGACGGATCGGAATAATAGGAGAACACGTGTTATATAACACATGACAGTTTATGCTTGATGTTTGTTTGCTCGGAACCGGAGGCATGATGCCTCTTCCATACAGATGGCTTACGTCGCTCATGATGAGGTTTGGCGGCAGCAATATACTGATCGACTGCGGTGAGGGCACCCAGATCGCGATCCAGGAGAAGGGATGGAGTCCGAATCCGATCGATGTTATATGCTTCACCCATTACCATGCGGATCATATAAGCGGATTGCCGGGACTGCTTCTCAGTATAGGTAATTCGGAAAGAACCGAACCGATTACCATGATAGGTCCCAAGGGACTGGCCAGGGTTGTAAATGCTCTTCGTACCATAGCCCCCGAGCTCCCGTTTAAGATCATATACAGGGAGATCGAGGGAAACAGACAGACGTTTTCCTTTGAAGGTTATGAGATAGAAGCTTTTCGGGTCAAACATAATGTTACATGTTACGGATATGTATTTACTGTACCGCGCATAGGAAAGTTTGATGCCGGCAGGGCAAAGGAACTTAATATACCGCTCCCTTACTGGAACAGACTCCAGAAGGGCGAGATCATAACCGATGATACGGGAACGTATTCGCCGGATATGGTCATAGGACCTGACCGTAAGGGACTCAAAGTAACATATTGTACGGATACAAGGCCGATTCCTCTCATATCCGAGATGGCATCCGGCTCCGATCTGTTCATATGCGAAGGTATGTATGGCGAGCCCGGCATGGAAGATAAGGCGAAGGAGCACAGTCACATGACCTTTTATGAGGCTGCAAGGCTTGCGGCAAATGCCGATCCGCAGCCGAAACAGTTGTGGCTGACACACTACTCACCTTCGTTATCCTATCCGAAGGATTATGAAAAAGAAGTAAGAAAGATATTCAGTGATACGCATGTGGCCAAGGATGGGCGCAGCATAGATCTGAGATTTGAGGATCAGACGGAATAATGAAGCGCAGGAATCCCGCTAGAATCCTTATAGTTTTTGTTGTGCTTGCAATCGCGGTTGTGGGTTTGTTTTTCTATATCTCAAACCGTTCCAGGGTGATAGAAGAAGGTAAAGTCTCGCAGATGACTCCGGTTCAGCAGATACTTGCCAGGAATCTTGAGACTAATTATCCTCCGACCCCCAAGGAAGTACTGAAATTCTACAGTGAGATAACGAGATGTTTCTATGGTGAAGAATACACGGATGAGGAACTTGTCAGACTTGCCCTTATGTCCAGGGAGCTGTTTGATGACGAACTTGTCGCCAATCAGACCGATGAACAGTATTTAAGCGCCCTCAGAATGGATATCGAAACCTGGAAAAAGGACAAGAAGGTCATTTCCAGTTATTCGGTCTCAAGCAGTACCGATGTACAGGAGTATTCGTACGGAGGCTTCGAATGGGCGCAGCTGTATTGTATTTATTCCATCAGAATGGGTACAAACCTTGCCCCCATCCAGGAGCATTTTATTATGAGAAAGGACGCTAAAGGACACTGGAAGATCCTCGGTTGGGAGCTGGTGGAGTCGACGAATAATGAATAGTGTCAAAATACTTGCAATCGAGAGTTCATGTGATGAGACGGCAGCATCTGTTGTCGCCGACGGACGGGAAATCCTGTCGAATATCATATATTCGCAGATAGACCTTCATACGTTATATGGCGGTGTTGTACCGGAGATCGCGTCCAGGAAGCATATAGAAAAGATCAATCCGGTCATTGAGGCGGCCCTCAGGGAAGGATCATGCACACTTTCCGATATAGACGCCGTTGCGGTTACGTACGGTCCCGGTCTGGTGGGACCACTCCTTGTCGGAGTTGCCGAGGCAAAGGCGATAGCTTTTGCATCCAATCTGCCCCTTATCGGAGTGCATCATATACAGGGCCATATATGTGCTAATTTTATAGAGCATCCTGAATTAAAACCTCCCTTTATGACACTTGTAGTTTCAGGAGGTCATACCCATCTGGTTCTTGTAAAGGATTATGATGAATATGAGGTCATAGGCCGGACAAGAGATGATGCGGCGGGAGAGGCGTTTGACAAGGTGGCTCGGGCAATAGGACTCGGATATCCGGGAGGGCCCAAGATCGATGCGGCTGCCAAACGTGGAAATGCCGAGGCTATTCCTTTTCCCAAGGCAAAGGTTGAGGGCAGCGAGTATGATTTCAGTTTTTCCGGCCTTAAAAGCGCAGTCCTCAATTATATCAATCATGCACATATGAGAGGGGATGATGTAAATCCCGATGATCTGGCGGCATCATTTCAGAAGGCGGTCGTTGATGTTCTTACCGAACATGCGGTCATGGCCATCAAGAAGTATGATGTTAAGGATTTTGCTCTGGCAGGCGGAGTTGCAAGCAACAGTCTGTTACGTTCATCAATGCAGTCGGCCTGCGAAGAGGCAGGGGCGAATTATTACTGCCCGTCCCCGGTATTCTGTACGGACAATGCGGCAATGATCGGTGTCAGGGCATATCATGACTATGTAAAGGGAAAGTTCTGTGATCTGTCGCTTAATGCCATCCCGAATCTTCCGCTTACATCGTGATAATTCAGAGGAATACATTATGGACAGGAAAACAGTAGCTATAATACTTGCGGCCGGTAAGGGCACCCGGATGGGCGGAGATACATTCAAACAGTATATGCAGATCGGTTCCTATCCTATGATCTATTACAGCCTGAAGGCATTTTCCGACAGTTTTGTCGATGAGATAGTTCTGGTATGCGGTGAAGGCGAAGAGGATTACTGCTCGCAGGAAATAGTGGAGAGATACGGCTTCTCCAAGGTTAAAAACATCGTTACGGGTGGGGAGGAGCGCTATCATTCGGTATATAACGGTCTTCGGGCTTTGCGCTGTATGGCCGAGGGAGATGGTGCGGAACCGTGCGATATCGTATTCATACATGACGGAGCCAGACCGCTCATAACAGAGGAAATTCTCATGCGTGCATATGAGAGCGTATGTGAAGATCATGCAGTTGTTGTTGCGGTTCCGGCAAAGGATACGATCAAGCTGTCAGACGCGGACGGATTCTGTGAAGAGACGGTAAGACGCGATCGTGCATGGCTGATGCAGACTCCTCAAGTGTTTGATTTTTATGAGATATATGATGCATATGGTAAATTAATGGAATCCGAGGAAGAGATCGTCAAAAAAGGCATTCCCGTAACGGATGATGCCATGGTCCTTGAACTGTTCTCGGACAGAAAAGTCCGGTTTGTTATGGGAGATTATCGTAATATCAAGATCACTACGCCGGAGGATCTTATCATCGTAGATGCACTTATGAGAAAGTGACAGAAAGAGGTTAAATCATGTTAGTTCCTGTTTTATTGTTTATACTGGGATTTGTACTGCTTATAAAAGGTGGGGACTGGTTCGTTGAAGGTGCAGCCGGTATCGCCAAAAAGTTCAGGATGCCTGAGATCCTTGTAGGTGCAACCGTAGTGTCGATAGGGACCACTCTTCCCGAGACCATGGTTTCGGCAAGCTCCGCGGTTCTCGGACATGGGGAGATCGCCTACGGAAACGCGATCGGTTCTATCATATGTAATACGGCACTCGTTGCAGCCGTAACAATAGCCGTACGGCCGTCGAAGATTGACCGCAAGACGCTGATAGTGCCGACTTGCTTCTTCTTCGGGGCTGCCGCATTCTACTGCGCGGTCGCGTATGTTTCGGGTTATTTCTCACGACTGACCGGTATTATCCTTCTGACGGGACTTGTTGTATTTATGACGGTCACGGTCAGGCAGGCTATAAAGAATCCGCAGGCAGCCGAATCTGTGCCGGCTCCCGAGGGAGAAAACAATGACTCCTCACAAGTGCAGAGTGAACCCGAAGAAAAAAGCCGTCCTATATGGATGTTGATATTGCTCCTTGTTTTAGGAGCTGCCTTTATTGCTGAGGGAGCTGATCTGCTTGTAGATAACGGAACAAAGATAGCCGCAGCGCTGGGTGTTCCTGAATCGGTCATTGCGCTCACGTTTGTGGCACTCGGTACATCGCTCCCCGAACTTGTGACAGGTATCACATCTCTTACAAAAGGATATGGGGCGTTGTCGCTTGGTAACGTAATAGGGGCCAATCTGCTTAACCTTCTGCTCGTGACCGGACTTGCGTGCACTCTTTCGCCTTTTTCGGTACCTGTTGAGAAGACCATAGGCGGTATTCCCGCTTCCTTTATAATAGATATACCATTGATGTTCCTCGTGATGGCGTTTGTTACCGTTCCGGCGCTTATCCGCGGCAAGCTGTCACGTTTCCAGGGCATAACTCTTCTTATTGTATATGCGGCATTTTGCATATTCCAATTTGTGGGGTAAACCATAGCCTTTAAATTTAGGTTGAGATCATGAAGGAAGAAACGAGCCAACAGATATCACGACAGATCGCCATTACGGCGATATTGCTTGCGATTTGCATAGTAAGTCAGGTTCTCAAGAATCTCAGTGTCTACATTACAGGACCGATAGTTAATCTGTGTCTGATATTGGCGGCAATGACGGCAGGGCTTATGTGGGGCATCATTCTGGGAGTCATAACACCCTTAACGGCATATTTTATAGCTGCATCGCCGGTTATGAGTGCCGTACCCGGTATAATTTTGCTGATCATGCTCGGAAATATCGTTCTCGTAGTAATGACGAGCTTCCTTGTAAAACCGGCTGTTATGACATCTGATTCACCTGTTTCCCTCAGAGCTGTGATAATGGCACTTCTTGCAAGTCTTGCTAAGGGATGCGTAATGGGGGCTACAATCTCGTTATGGTTGCTTCCGTCATTTATTTCCGAGGGAAGTCCCTTACGGGAAAAGCTTCCGATCTTTCAGACCACGTTTTCCATAACACAGTTTGTTACAGCTGTGATCGGATTTGTTTACTTGTTCATCATCTGGAAACCTGTTAGCAGGATGCTATAAAAACATTTGTAAAATAAGGAAAAAAATAATTGACACACCTCTGCATGTTTGCTAGAATTGTTGATGCGCTGACAATCAGAGCACATGCATTTGTGTGTCCTTTTTATGGATGACAAAAAGCATAAAACAGCACATTGGAGAGGTATCGAAGTGGTCATAACGAGGCGGTCTTGAAAACCGTTTGCCTTCACGGGCACATGGGTTCGAATCCCATCCTCTCCGGAAATGTTACGACGAATGTCGCAACAGACGGAACACTGCATATCTTGCATCGAAGATGTGAGATGCTCCCGGCGAGGGTGAGTGGGTACGGTGTTTCAAAATTCGACCTTGGAGAAGTACCCAAGCTGGCCGAAGGGGCTCCCCTGGAAAGGGAGTAGGTCGTGAGAAGCGGCGCGAGGGTTCAAATCCCTCCTTCTCCGTACTTGTCAGGATTGCGAAGCAATCGTGACAGCCGGAGCGGCGCTTGAGCGGGTATGGTACTCTTGCTACACCGCGAGCGACCTATTTATATAGCAGCTCCGAAATTGCACCTTGAAAATGAAATAGTACAACCAACCCCGAATTATGTGACATATTTGCGTAGCAAATGTGTCGCTAAGTAACGTCGAAGAC
>JBGUNV010000018.1:0-5056 GCA_045117595.1 Lachnospiraceae bacterium | reverse complement strand
ACCGCACCATCCATGGAACCGAAGAAGCTTGATTCTTCCTGGATCTTGGCTCGTGCCTGCTTGGCCTCTTCATCCGTTATGGCACCGGTGTTAAGATCGGCATCTATTGCCATCTGTTTACCGGGCATCGCATCGAGTGTAAATCTCGCGGTAACCTCGGCAACTCTTTCGGAACCTTTGTTGATGACCATGAACTGGATGATGATCAGTATGATAAAAACGATGGTTCCCATTATGAGGTCGCCACCACCGACGAACTGGCCGAAAGTCTCAACGACGTTACCGGGAGATCCGGTTGAAAGGATCAGTCTTGTCGACGAAACATTCAGAGATATCCTGAAGATCGTCGTGAACAGCAGGAGCGTCGGGAAAAAGGACATATCCAGAACTTCCTTGGCAAACATGGTGTTAAACAGTACCGCAAAAGCAATGGACATGTTAAGGGCAAGAGCTACGTCGAGAATTCCCGACGAAATGGGAACGATGAGGAATATGAAAGCGCACAGAAGATACAATGCCACGCCTATATCCGGCACTGCGAACTTCTTCAGGTTCATATCAACACCTCCCCTCTGTTATATATCTCAAAGCTCAGCCTGCATTCTGCCTTGCATTGTAAATCGCTGCGAGTATCTCCGCCACTGTCTGATACAGTTCAGGCGGTATCGGACTTCCGAGATCCACGTTGTAATACAGCATCCTTGCCAGCGGCTTGTTCTCAACAATCTCAACACCGGCCTCTGCTGCTCTTTCCCTTATTCTGGCCGCAAGAAAATCCTCACCTTTTGCAACGACAAACGGGGCATCAAAAACACCGACGTCATACTTTATCGCAACCGCAAAGTGCGTAGGGTTCGTGATGACAACATCGGCTGAAGGAACAGCCTGCATCATCCTTCGTCTGGAAGCTTCCATCATTCTCTGCTTCTGTTTGCCTTTGATCGCAGGATCTCCTTCCGCGTTCTTCCACTCATCCTTGACTTCCTGCTTGGTCATCTTCATGTCTTCGGCAAACTTCCACTTCTGATAACCGTAGTCGGCAAAACCGATCACTATGTACAGGGCGCTGATCTTGATCCCGAGGTTTATCACTATTTCGCCTATGGCCCTGACAGCAGCGGGAAGTTCCATGTCGAACAGTCCGAACAGAAGTGCAAATTCACCTCTTATCGTCGAATACGCCATATAACCCAGGATCACAAGCTTAACGAGAGATTTCAGCAGCTCGACAAGTTTTTCCTTGGAAAACATCCTCTTAAAACCGCTGACGGGATTTATCTTGGAAAACTTGGGCCGCAGCGGCTTGCTGGTCGGTTCCCACTTGACCTGTGCCACCTCCGTTATCAGCGCAACGGCGATCGCAGCCGCCAGTATCGGGGCTATGATCAGCCCCATACGAAGTATGTTTGAATCTATCAGACGGCAGAAATCCTTTATAGATATCTGGCCGCCGACAAGCGTGGTCATTTCCTTCATGCGTGAATAGTTGGCATTAAAACTGCCGAGCAGATTGTGCCCGATGTTTCCTACCCACACCTTCAGCACAATGAAGAATGCCATAAGAGCCGCAGCCTGGCCGAGTTCCTTACTCTTGGCTACCTGGCCTTCCTTTCTGGCATCGGAAAGCTTCTTCTCTGTAGCAGGTTCGGTCTTTTCGCCGCCGGGCCCTTCCTTGGCAAACAACTGCAGATTCAGTTGGAGCATATAATTATCGATCAATATTTCTCCCCACCCCTTCTGTCTGCCTAATGCATACTGTTGACCATCGCAGTGACCATGATCCTCATCTCTTTGAATATGAATTCCGACGCACTCGGAAGCGTCCCGATCGTCAGGAACAGTATCGACATACCGACGATGAGTTTTATCTGGATACCGACAGAAAACATGTTTATCTGCGGTGCGGTCTTGGCAAGAACACCAAGAGTCGCATTCAGCAGCAGCATTGCCGCTACTATCGGAAGACACAGTCGGAAAGAAACGATGATGTAATCCGTCATAAACTGTGTCCAGGCCGTAAGAAGCTTATCCGAGGAAAACCTCGCGGTTCCTATCGGGATGATCGTAAACGTCTCAACGATAGCCCGAAGGAAATAATAGTGCATGTTCGTGACCAGCATGATGAGCATGAGTATATACTGGTACATCGTGCCCATAAAACCGGTATTTTCTCTGGTCATCGGGTCAAAAAGCTGAACCATTGACAGTCCGACCTCCATGTCGGCAACCTTGCCCGCAAAATGCACTACCGACATGCATATATTGGCACCCAGCCCCACAAGGAGCCCGGCCATGGTCTCCTTCAGTACTATTATCGAATAACCCAGAACGGTGGAATACTCCGGAACATTATGATCCGGCAGTACACCGAATAACAGCACCGTAAGTATAAGCGAAAATCCTGCCCTAAACCTTCTGGGCGTATTCGTCATGGAAAAGAACGGTGCCGTAAACACAAACGCACTTATCCTGGCAAATACAAGCAGAAAAAATTCAAGATCTTCAAAGGTAAAAGAATAATCGATCATCTTTTATCTGATATACAGTGAAAATCCGTTCCACAGTTCCTCGGTAAATGTTATGATCTCGTTCAGTATCCAGTGTCCCAGAAGCATCAGGACAGCAAATATCCCGAGCAGTTTGGGGACAAATGTAAGTGTCTGCTCCTGGATGGATGTAACAGTCTGGAATATACTGACCGCCAGGCCTATCGTCAAAGAAGTAAGCAACATCGGGGCAGCGCACTTGATTATCGTATACACCGTAGTCCTTACGATCATCGTGACATTATCAATATCCATCATATTTTTCCCCTCCCTAGTAGAATGTTTTAACCAGGTTCCCGATGACCAGATTCCAGCCGTCCGCAAGTACAAACAGGAGTATCTTGAACGGCATCGAGATCGTAGTAGGCGGAAGCATCATCATACCCATTGACATGAGTGTCGATGCCACGACCATATCTATTATTATAAACGGTATATATATCAGAAAACCTATGATAAACGCACGTCTTAGCTCGCTTATCGCAAAAGCCGGAACGAGAACACGCATCGGAATATCTTCTATCGACTCAACACTCTCGATCTTGGCGATATCCATGAAGAGTCTCACATCCTTTGTCTGTGTCTGCGGGTACATGAATTCGCGAAGCGGCTGCTGTGCCGTATCGAGAAACTCCTCCTGTGTCATCTCTCCGGCTTCAAATGGTTTGACGGCATTCTCATTGATATCCGTGATCACCGGATTCATTATGAAAAAAGTAAGGAACAGAGTCAGTGCCACCAGCACCTGGTTGGGAGGTGCAGTCTGTGTTCCGATGGCAGACCTGACAAAATGAAGTACGACAAGTATCCTCGTAAAGGATGTCATCATCAGGACAAGGAACGGAGCCATCGCGATCAGTGTGAGGATGATCAGTATACGAAGAGTACCTGACAGATTTCCCTGTTCATCCGTATAAGTGATCGACAGATTATTGGATACATTCAATTCCCTGATATCATCCGCTTCCGTTGCTGTTCCGGGCTCACGGATCACGGTAGGAGTTCTGGGCTGCGCCTCGGTCGTGATACCAAGTTCATTCACTTCACTCGCATATATACTTGTGGGTGACATAAATAAAAACATCACCAAATACACAAGGAAGCAAAAGATGATAAATCCTCTTCTGCCCCCATTGCTACCGTTATTTTTCATTTTCTCTGTCGCCTTTGCCGATATGTTTTGCGGCTTTATCCAGGATGGAACGAAACGATTCGAACCCCGCCGGTGACTCTTCGGATACCAGTTTGATATCATCAGCTGATACTTCGCATATCCCGGTAACGCTATCCTTCCCGATACCTATTACCATATACTTCTCACCGATACGTACAAGCTGAAGGAATTTACCGTTCGTTATCCTGTATGTCTCTATGGCCTCAAAGTTTCGGTTGATGCTTCTTGCCTTCTGGTAATTCCCGATAAAGCGGGTGGTAAAATACGTTATCGCCAATACCAGAATAAATACAACGACCACGGTCAGAAACTGCGTAATGCTTTCTGCCCTGTCGGTTATCGCAAGTATCATATTGTTAACCTACGACTTTTTTAACAGCCTCTATAACTCTGTCAGCCTGGAAAGGCTTAACGATGAAATCCTTGGCGCCAGCCTGGATCGATTCAATAACCATGGCCTGCTGACCCATTGCCGAACACATGATAACAAGAGCGCTGGGATCAGATTCCTTGATCTTCTTAAGGGCCTGGATGCCATCCATCTCGGGCATCGTGATGTCCATAAGAACAAGATCGGGCTTGAGCTCGGAATACTTCTCCACTGCCTTGGCTCCGTTCTCTGCTTCGCCGGCTACGTTATAACCGTTCTTTGAGAGAATGTCCTTAATCATCATGCGCATGAATGCTGCATCGTCACAGATAAGAATGTTTTTTGCCATCGTTTTTCTCCTCTATAAATATTAATTGATGATTTCGGTGACTCTGACACCAAAGTTTTCTTCAATGACTACTACTTCGCCTTTTGCTACCAGTTTGCCGTTTACAAGCACATCAACAGGTTCTCCTGCTATCTTGTCAAGTTCTATGATCGTGCCCGGTGCAAAGTCTAGTATATCAGAAATTGCCTTACTTGTCCTGCCTAATTCTACAGTTACCTCAAGAGGCACATCTTTGATAAGGGCTATGTTCTCCTGACTCTGCATTGCGCTTACGTCTGTAGAGAAAGGAGTAAAGCTTGCGGGCTGGATGTTTATGTTCGGCATGCCCATGCCCATCTGCTGAGGCGCTGCCATCTGGGGCTGCATACCCATGCCCATCGAGAAGTCCATTCCCGGGCCACCCATCTGCGGCATTCCCATGTTGGGAGGAGGCATTGAAGGTGCTCCCATGCTCTGGCCCATCGACGGTGCCTGCATTGACGGTGCTGCCATCTGAGGTGCAGGCGCGGGTTCAGGAGCGGGCGGAGCCTGCGGCTCCTGGCTGTCCATGAAGTAATCGTAAAGGTTCTTCGCAAAGTCAATAGGATACAACTGCATGATCTTGCTGTCAACCAGAT
>JBGUNV010000017.1:0-10581 GCA_045117595.1 Lachnospiraceae bacterium | reverse complement strand
GTGATAGCGCGCGCCTATCGAGATCCAAGGGGACTCCTTGATGTTGGAGAGGATTTCACCGCCCACGACGGAATGCTCCTTGATTTGAGCGAATTCCTCGTCCGTCAGCTTGCCCTTCTTTTGGAGGATCTTAACGGGGATGCCAATCTTGCCCACGTCGTGAAGTAACGCTGCGAAGTAAACCTTATCGCATTCCTCTTCGGACTTGCCCATTTCTTTGGCAATAGCGAGCGAATATTGCGCAACGCGGCGGGAATGACCGTTTGTGTATGTATCCTTGGCGTCTATAGCGCCAGCCAGCGTATCCGCGGTCTGTTCAAACATGATGCGCGCTTTTTCCTGTACTTTCTGTCTTGCGATGATTTCCGCAAAAACATATCTTTCAGCTCTCGACTTATTTACATAGCATCCAATGACGATCCCTATAGAAGACGCAATGATGAGATAGGTGATAGCGGTCTTATAGAGCTGCGGTCTTACATTCTCCCGCAGAACAAAAAAGGCCAAGATGTTAAATGCCAACAGAAGAGTGATATTAAAGGCCGGTGGGAGAACAAAAAAAATCGGGACGAGCACGACCGCTATAAACAGTACAAATGTCAGGGCATCATGTTGAAGCTGTATCCTCGCGGTCCACAGACCTGCACCGAGAATTGCGGCATCAACTATAAAAGCGGAAAGAAGGATCAGCCCGGATGCTTTCGGGGCAAGATAGGTCGCGAAGATCAGCGCGATCAAACAGAGTACAGCCGCCATAATGTAAGCACTGCGGCAACGGGTGAAGGCTTCATCCCGGAAGGACATAAAGAGGCAGTATCCCCAATAGACCAGCTGGGCCCTTGACCAGATCATAACAAACTTCCGATCATCTTCTATTATATTCTTCTGAACAGCCTGTTTTTCCCTGCTCGGGATATCCCCTTGCATCAGTATCTTTTTAAATCTCGCCAACATAGCATTTTCCTCACCGTGTTACTTTAAATTAACATACATAGCGAGGGCGTGATATTTGATTTTGTTATGCTGTCATTCATATTCGTAATATGTCTGACCTCGATTTCTTGCATCCTTTTGATCCGTTGTATAAAATGTTGATATTGGAGACAACGGCTTATGAATACAGAACAGATATTACTTGCATTGGCAATAGCCAGGGAAAAATCCATAACAAAAGCTGCAGAATCGCTGTATATTTCCCAACCTGCCGCCAGCAGTATACTGAAAAAACTGGAGGCAGAAATCGGCTACCATATATTTCATCGAAAAAAAGGCGGTATGCTGCTGACCGATGAGGGCAAAGTGTTTCTTGAACAGGCACTGAATATCGAACATGCGATGCATGCGATCGAGCAGGCCGCTCATGGTAACATACAAATTGATCTTACCGTGCTCTCTTATCAGCTAGATTTTTCATCCCGTGCGTTTGAGGCGATGTGCGAGCAATACAGTAGCGAGATTCAAGCCGGCCATATGGAGTTTCAGATTACCAGAAATATGGATGAAGCATCAAGAATGGTGGCAAACGGAAAAGGTGACGTTGCCATTGTTATATTTTTAGACAAGCAGTATGATTTCTTCAAACGAGAGATGTCAGAAATGTCTCTCGAAACAGTACAGATCTGCAAGTGTCAGATGGCACTGACATGTAAAAAAGGACATCCTCTCCTTAAGAATGGAAAGGTCCACTATGAACTGCTCAGCGAATATCCCGGATTCAGCGGGATATCCCGATCGTCGCTTGAGCCATACCGTTCTTTTTATGATGACAGACTGGTTGGCCGAACCAAGATGACTTATATCATGGATCCCGGTCCGATGAGATACAGACTTTTGAATAAAACAAACGGTTTCTTATTCAGCTTGCCTATAACTGACGAGATTAAGGAAACCTATGACCTTGAGTCTGTAATTATGAATGATGTGGATGTCGCCGTATATGCTATATTTCCAAAGAATTCACCTAAAAAGCAGCTGATCCGTGAATATCTCAACTACTGCACTACGTATCATAACCGGACACATACCCGTGTGCCCCTTATTTCAAAGTAATAATCTCTTTTGATACCACAGTAGATCATACCATTTGCCAAATTTCTTTCCGACTTCCTTCATATGTGCCACCTGAGTATATCCTTTGCTAATATGAAACTTGCTGCTGTTATGCGTAAGATACTCATCCTCTTTTTCGCACGATGCAACTCCTGCTAACAGGTTTACGATTCCTTGCTCTTTAAGTCTTTTCTCTAATTCATCATAAAGAAGTGTCCCTATACCCTTCCTGTGATAGTCCTTTTCAACATAGATCGAGGTGGTCACTGTCTATGCATAGGCTTCGCGGGAACTGTATGCTCCGGCATATGCATATCCTACGATCACATCATCTTTTATACAGACAAGATAAGGATACTTTGCCGATATTCTTTCTATGCGATTCCTAAATTCATCTGCTGACGGAACATCATATTCAAAAGATACCGCCGTGTTCAGTACATAATGCTCATAAATCTGAACAAGCTTCTCCGCATCATCGGCAGAAACTTCCCGTATCACTAATCCGCTCATTTTTCCAGCTCCATTCTCATTGATACAACACCGTCTTTTTCAGATATGTGTCATCTCTACAAATACCGATTTGTCATACTCATTTATAAGTTATTTTTCTGTCTCTATTTTATTAATTGTATCTTTTAGTATCTCTTCACGTAAACCGGTCAACCACTCTGAATAGGCCACGGTATCAAACGCATATTTCCTGTTTAACTCATATTCATTCTCTGACCAAGTCTTCAATGGTGATTCATTGTGCTGAATCAACGCTTCCAACTTATCTAAAGACTTATAAAGCTTGGCTTCCGGCGTCTTCTGCTCATCCATCTCTCTATATAGTGCAGATATTTCCGCAGATACTTCTTGAGGCATGCCCTTTACCCATATTGACAGAAGATCATCTTCAACTTTCCGGTCACTGTCTGTTTTGACAAATGTAGGTATATCTCCGGTAAAGCACTCTCCAAGATCATGGATCAGACACATATCAACAACTTTATCGATATTTACCTCTGGAAACTCATGCCGTAGCAACATCGCCATCAGGGATATCCTCCAACTGTGCTCGGCAACGCTCTCTGTTCTGCCTTTTGACGTAGTACAGTGCCGAGGTGTATCTTTCAGCTTTTCTGCAACATGCAATATTTCCAAAAACTCCCTTGCGTTCATTTGTTCTATCCCCCGTAACCGTTTTAATTTAAAGTTATTTTTCACAGAAGAATTCAATTTGTTCACCCAACGGCCCAAAACAGAATGCCATTCTGATATGGTATGGCGGATTTGATTCTATAACCTTATCATTAGGCTCGACTATTACTTCATATCCAACGGATTTGATTTTCTCGACTATTTCGTCAACATTGTCCGTAAGTAATGCAATATGTCTTATAGATCCAAGTCGATGTTCCCCCTCGGCATTAGTGAATATTTCAATAAACCCATTGCCTGTATCTATCATTATCCCATCCGACCACTCACGAATGATTCTTAAGCCTAACAGGGATATATAGAATTCTTTTACCTTCCGCATATCCTCTGCATTTCCGCATTTCATAGAAAAGTGATGTATTCCTTTAATCACGTTGAATCCCCTATTCTATTAAATTTAGATAATGTCTATCACTGCTATGAATTATAGCAGAAACTCTGGTTTCATAAATATGAATAAATCGTTAACAGCATCTCACAAACCCGAAATATCATCTTGATGGCAGGATCACGAGAAAACGCCGTAAATTCAATGCATTACGACATTTTGACTGTAAATATGAATAATCTGTTAATAGACAGTTAAATCAGTCATTTTCTTAACTATCCCATTACTAAAGCCTCAGCGTCTTGAGCAGAAAGAGGGCGTCCCCAAATAAAGCCCTGAATATAGTCACAACTGATTCCACGAAGTGTTTCGAGCTGTCCATTCTCCTCAACCCCCTCTGCTACAACCTCAAAGTCCATAACATGCGCCAGAGATATGATGGCTTCAACGTACTTTTCTGATGTTGTATTCTCGCTCATTTTATCGATGAAGGATTTGTCAATCTTAAGAGTATCAGACGGAAAACTGTTAAGATAACTTAAGGAAGAATAGCCGGTTCCGAAATCATCTATTGCGATCCGTATTCCCATATCTTTGAGCCCTCTTAAAATACAAGCGGCTTTTTCAGCAGATTCGATCAATATCGACTCCGTAATCTCGATCTCGAGCTGTTTTGCCGGAATACCGCTTTCGGAAAGAAGAGCACGTATCTCTTCAATAAAATCACTTTTCATCATATGTTTTACCGAAGCGTTGATACTGAGCATGATATCAGCACCAGATTTTTTAAGAAGATCAGCAAAGAACATAGCAGCTTTCCTATATACCGTATGATCAAGAACATCGATCAATCCCAGTCTTTCGGCTGCAGGAATAAAATCTGCCGGGCTTATGAAAGCACCCTCATCATCCTTCATACGTGCGAGAACCTCAAATCCTCGCAGACTGTGCGTCATATCATACTGAGGTTGGAGATTGAAGAATACGGTATCGTTTTCAAGAGCTTCTCGCACCCTGTTGTCTATTGCGATATGATCTTCAGCCTTCATTTCCGGAGAAAAGCGCTGGATGTGTTCACTGCCGCTCATATGTTTGATCTCTTTCATGGCTGCGATTGTATAAGAGATCAGAGAATCTCTGTCAGCGGAATCCGTTGGGAAAAACGCATATCCGATACTTGCGGCCACGAAAAAGTCATAACCATCAATGTTTATTTTCTCAGTGATAGCAGCTTCGTACTGCTTAATGGTCTTTTCCACATCATCATCGGATTTGTAATCTCGGATGATTAAGCTAAATTCGTCACCATTTAAACGCCCGACAAAGTCAAGCGTACCAGAAAGTCCATTGTCTGCTATATTCTTCAAACGCAATGCAACAGCTAACAGAACTCTATTGCCCATGTCAAATCCCATGGTATCGTTTATGCTCTTAAAATCATTTATGTCAAGAGTAGCCGCTACAAATGGAGTATTATGTTTGATCAGTTCATTAAGGAGTTCCGTGATTGCAAATGCATTCGGCAGTCCCGTCAGCGCATCTGTGATTGCCTGTTCACGTAATCTCAACTGATATTTATCAATCTTTCTATTGTTGTAGAAGATTACAATAATGGCAATAACGGTAAGAACATCCACAAACAGACCGGGAAGAGATGTATAGTTGCCTTTTACAAATATGCCCATTAGGATCATCGGTATATGGAGCGCCATAACTATGATGGATGCAATAAACCCGGCTTTCCCGCAAAAGATAACCATAAAAATAATGCACAGATTGGAAAGTGAAGAGAAAATACCTGCAAAGGTGTAGACAGCAACAGGATTAGAACCGATAATTATTTCTTTCTGCGATCCGGCAGTAAGACTTACGGTAAGAGCTGCGGCAAAATATAGAACGAGCAACAGAATAAATACACTTCGGGGAGCTTGTCTACGTACTTCCAGACTGTTAAGCGTTTGTTCCAGTATTCTGGTTTCTTTAACGCTTTCGCTTGTTTTTTTCATAAGACTGTCCTTCTTTTGGACTCCCCTAGTGTATTATACCACGAATATTGTAAAAACGCCGCAAATTCAATATCATGCGACGTTTTTCCTATAAATATGAGCAAATTGTTAATAGTTAACAAAATCAGTCATATTCTTTACTATTGCGAATCGTTAGCGGGATTAATTTCCCCCTCCTCTTGCAAAACTGGAAACAGCAATTTTATCCAATACTGAAAGCTCTCCTTTTGATATCATCACATCATCAACAGAAAGGAGAACACCAAAATGAATCTTGAAGTATTTGAATCCTTTAACAACGGACAGCTGCGTCTGCCGGACAAAACCATTTCTTTCGCCGATATCGCTTGGTCGAAACATCCAGTCTTTGAAGGTGTCGAATTGAAACATATAATCACCTCAAAGGATACAAACGGCGAGTACAGTTATCATCTGGTGCGGATTGCTCCTGGCAAAAGCATTCTTGACCACATTCATGAAACTCAGCTTGAAACCCACGAAGTGATCGCCGGCGAAGGCGCCTGTATCAATGATGGATGTGAACTTATCTATGAGCCGGGAGTTATATCCATAATGCCAAAGGCAATTCATCACGAAGTTCATGCAGGAAAAGACGGACTATATTTGTTCGCCAAGTTTTTCCCTGCATTATGCTAATCATCATCTGCCCGTGCATCCTGATATTGACTGGGCATCATGCCCACTAACTTCTGAAAGCATCTGTCCAGATGGCTTTGATCGCAAAATCCTGCTTCATAGGCCACCTCAGGGATGCTTTTGGTTAGAATAAAAGTAGAGGAGAATTATATGAGACATTTTATTGCTAAAAACATAGGAAGAACATATATTTTGCGAATGGAGCGAGGAGATTTGCTTCGCGAAAAAATAGCAGAACTATGTCAGAATGAAAAAGTTCAGGATGCAGTTGTATTATCTGGGATAGCGACTTTTGATATTGCAAATATTCAAATGTCCAATACTGTAGGATTTCCAATGGGATATGATGTACATGAATTAAAGGAGCCGTTGGAACTGGCTTCGCTTGATGGAACCATCGTGAATGGTGAGCCTCACATTCACGGAGTCGTAGGAAATGGAAATAAAACATGGGCAGGACACTTGTTAGACGGATGCCGTATTTTGTATTTAGGTGAAGTTGTAATACAGGAAATGCTTTGTGAGCCTTTAATCAGAATTGCAGATGAAAACGGTGTATTTTTGATCAGCAGAAAGCGAGAAGAAATAAACTGAACTTTTTCCCCAGCACTTTGTTAATCGTTGTTTATTAATGCATCCTGATATTGACGGGGCGTCATGCCCACTATTTTCTGAAAGCATCTGTCCAGGTGGCTTTGATCGCAAAATCCTGCTTCATAAGCAACTTCAGGGATGCTTTTGGTTGTTTCAAGCAGTTTCTGAGCTTTTCTGACCTTACACTGTATCTGGAATTGATGCGGTGTAAGCCCAAATGCCTTCTTAAACTTTCGTATCATATGGTATGGACTGACCTGGGAGTCTTCCGCCATTTCCTCTATAAGGTAAATATTCTCCGGTTTTTCCATAATGGTATCCTGAAGTTCCTTCAGATTATCATCATCCGCAACCGCATCGGTCCTGATACACATAACCACCATAGAATAAGGATTTTCGTCCGCAGGTTTTACCTCATGCAGGACATTGGGCATTATTCGGAACTCATCTCCCTGCGTATAGATACAACTTTCACCATCTATTGTAATACAGACCTTTCCATCTTCAATATAACCTATCGTCAAATGATTTGTATGCGTGTGCGGAAGATATGTTTTTCGAGATTTCTCATACCGGACACACTCAATTTCATCGTTCTTTTTGCTGTAAGTTACTTCGCTCATCTTCGTCTTAGTCAATTAATTAACGATTTATTAGTACAATCATACTCTGAAACGAATTATATCAAAAATCCCCTAATGAAGATATGAATGAATTATTAACAGCCCTCTGAAATCACTAAAATCCAATCCAATGCGTCAAATACGTGAAAGCGCTGCAAAACCAACATTTGCGACGCTTTTCTCTTAAATTATGAACAAACTGTTATCGTATATAAAGGCCGTAATTCTGTAAACAGCTTCTGTTCCATTTCCTCCTCCACAAATGCCGATTTGAACTATTCTATTATGAGCTACACAAATGTAAAAAGTTAGTTTTTAAGTTTTTCCTTCTTATAAGGATTTCCGTCCGTTGCGTCAAATCCATCAAGGAGATACTCTTTCGGGATATATTTGTTGTAATCAAGATCCATCATGTAATTGCAGAATATCTCTTCCGCATATATGATCCTGCCTTTTCCATCTGTAAGGGCATATACAAACCCCTGATATTCATCAGCGTTGACCGCCAGAAGATCATAGGTTTTCTCTTCTTTTACGCTGTAATACCCGATATAGTCCGTTGACGGATATCCCTTAAGCCTTTTGACCTCGGCATCGTACTCCTTGGCAGGATAATCCACAACGAGATAGCCCAAATACTGCGCATCCCACGGATTGTAATATACCATCTTGAAATCAGCTACTTTCATGTCGTCCGTGATCTTTTCCGGCCATATGGTCTCATCCATCCCCCATTTGGTCCATTTTGCAGTGGATTTATCAAATGTCATGTATTCGCTGTAACCTGATATGTCATCATATACTTCCTCTTTTGCCGATACCACGCTGTAGAAAAGCAGGCCAAACGGTACGATATACATGATGGCAGCGGCTGTCACGACAGCCGCTACTATTATCAGGACTATTATGAGCTTTTTTGAGCTTTTCGCTTTCATCTTGCAACCCTTTATTTCTCACATAAAAAGCCCGCATAGGCAAACAGGAAAAAGCGAATGCTGTCATGATCGCTACCTCCTTTTCAACATCTAATCAAATCTCGTTCCCATGGTAGTATCTGTTATAAATTCTGTTTTGCAGAACCTGTCTCTTTGTGTGTTTACGGCGTATGCGGTTACAAGGCCATCCGGCTTCATGTCGTTTATCATGATGCGCTCACCTTCACCGGCATTGAAGATTATTTGGTCATACCTGACGTTATTCTCTTTAAGAAAACGCATTGTATGGGGCTTTTCATAGTCACTCCTGGCCGTCAGGAAGATGATCATATCCCTCTTCGGTATGGAATCAAGAAATTCTCGCGCTCCCGGCAGGAATTCGTCCTTACCCATTATGTATGGTCCGTCATGTACCAGAAGGGTTCCGTCAAGATCGAGTATCCAGGTTTTCGGCATCGGGGAGATTTTAAGCTTTTCGGGTTCTAAATCCATGTCATCTCACTCTTTCGGCATGCTGTGCTGTGCAATATAAAGATCATCATTCCCGCTCTTCTCCTGCTATATCCTTTCTTATATTTACATCTGCCGGTACTAATATTTCGGTTTTACAGATTTTTCGGTATATATCAGGATTATCACAAACACAGCCGTTGAAGCTATCGTTGATATTATCTGGATTATCCTTACCACTTTGTTCTTTACCCCGATAAGCAGCAAAAGGCTGGTAACAACGCTTATGAGCATCAGAAACAGCTGCAGGTGAAGGAGCTCCGGATTGTTTGCAGTATAAAGGCTGTCTATCGGACTTCTGTGATGCTCTCCCATCTCCCCGTCCGGAAGATGGTATCTGTCCGTGTACAGATCCGTTTTAAGTACAAAAAAATATATTACATTAGCAATGATCGATATTATGTATATCACAATTCCAAACAATTGACCGCCTCGGTAAATATTCAATGTTTATAGGGCTTTCCATCCTAGGTGTTTATGAGTTTTCCGCAATACGGACACTTGCTGACATAACCCTTTGTGGCACAAAACGATGCCCCGCAACTCTTACATTCCATGGCAACAACTTCCATTCCTGCCGTGTTTATCGGCCTGTTGTCCATAAGTTCCTCTTCCCTGAGAATAGTCTCACTTCTGACGGAATCTTTGTCGTATCCGATCTTACCGTTATATTCATAGATATCTATTGTCATTCCTATAGGGAATTCGTTACTCCCTCTGAGGAACCCTGTCTCGAGGATGGTCTCGCGTTCCTTACCGTATGAGTCAAAATAGCGGACTACTGTATTTACGGGATATGTGCCGTTTACCGTTGCCGATGTATCCTCGCAATAATCATAAATCTTCGCGCTTATCCGCCTGCCGTTTTTAACGATCATTTTATTCTTGCGGATCTGCCTGACAGGAAAGATCATGAAGACGATGCCCATGAGCAAAAAGATAAGTGGGAACAGACAGAACCACCCGAATACTTCCCTGTTTGCAAAAAATGCGACAGAAATCACAAGCCCCACGAACGAGAAGATCGCTCCTACAAGAAAAAAGGCCTTATATGCTGCTTTCACATCCTCACTCCTTAAATTCCCTTCTTACACTTACTTCGATATCCGTCTGGCCGTTTGCGGATCTTCTCCCGGACACATACAAAGATGCCTTCCCGTATGTTATAAACTATAATGAATACTTACCGTTTGATCTAAAACCTGCTGCCGCATTTCGGGCAGTATTCAAAGTCCTCATCAGTTGTATAGCCGCAGTTTGGGCAGGTTTTTTCTGCATATCTGCCATTCATCACTCTCGTAAGGTCTTCCGGTTTTATCTCTATGCTCTCACCTTTTGCGATACGTTTTCCTACCTCAGGATCAAGCTCATACAGGGCATGACAGCACGTGGTCTCGACATAGTATCTCTTTCCCCACCTAAACGTCGGGATGAAAAAGAGCGACAAAACAGTAAAGGACATAAACACCTTAAAGCTTCCGTATGCACCGCAAATGCTGCAGGTCATAAGCTGGTTTATGTCCAAATCCTTCCTGCTCTGTGTGATTCCCATTATAAAGAACATATGCTAACCTCTTCTTTTCCTATACCGTCCTTCTTATTTCCACCCCTTCCAAACATCCGGCTGATAACCGAGGGTAGCCATCTTCCCATTCCGTACGACCGGGGTAACT
>JBGUNV010000016.1:0-3437 GCA_045117595.1 Lachnospiraceae bacterium | reverse complement strand
AACTCTTTACGTGACATCCCTGTGGTTTCTGTCAAGTCTTTTATCAATTTGGCTATATCCATATCATCACGCATTGCGTGGGTTCTAGAGTTTTAATCGCATATCCGTATACTTCTGAACCTTATCTTCAAACCCCAGTTTTTTATATATAGGATATCCTTCATCCGTTGCTACCAGATCAATGCGGCATATTTGATGTTCTCTGGCATATTCAATCATATTTTTCATAAGGCTAGTACAGATTCCTTTTCCACGATATCCCTCTTCCGTATATACACTAAAAACCTCCGAATCAAGTCCATTTAGGAAAAAAGGATTCGCAGGTTTCTCGATAATAAGGAGATACGCTGCTGCAACAAGTCTTCCTTCTGCTCTTGCAACAAATGCGATCAGTTTTTTCCCGAGTTCTCTCTCGAAATATCCGGGAAGCTGCTTCTCCATTCCCGCTCTTTCTTCATCGGTTATAGAGCCAAAATCATCAATCATATACAGAATTCTAAGACGTACAAGTTCCGGTATATCGTTCAGGTTCGCTATATCATATATAATTTCCACGTTATTCACTTCGTTATTTCCTTTTGAATAGATATTTGCCTTTAATAGGAGATTTCTCAGGAACAGTTCAAGATATTCTGAAGTCTCACGAATTCCTTTGGTATAATTGTTATAGTTAGCCCTGACAAGCGAGTTTCTGAAATACCATGCATTTTCGGCAAAGTCTCGTTGCCTGCTTTCTGCAATGCATAAGCATAAGTCGTACCGATAACTCCTAACCCTAAAACTGCAATTTTCATTTCTATTCCCCTTCCTTCGCCTGACTCCTCATAATAAATCTGTTTGTCTGCATATCTAAAATAAGACATTTCCAATATCCTTCCCATGAATACCGCTTTATCTCAGCAGATCATCGCCATCCAGCATCTCCTCCCAGTCAAAGGATGGGATAACGCCGGACATGCAAGCAATCGCAGCAAGGCCATGCGCTGATGCCCAGATCTTCAAAAGCTCAATCTCCTGCTCTTTTCCGTTCTTTTTTATACTGTTCTCCTTCAGATACTTAAGATATGTTTCTTTCAAAAGAGCGAAGGGAGGGTAATCATCATCTGTTTTTTCGTCAGTCTTTAAATGAGCCGTTATATTCTGACGTCCGAAAAGAAACTTAAAATAGTCCGGTTTTTTGAGAAAGAAAGAGACGTATTTCTTACCCATTCCCACTATAGCACTCTCCGAATTCGCAGCGGATCGGGCGGCGTCTTCCAATTCATCCATTAACTGCTCGGTAACACTCTTCTTGATCGCCTCGATCAGTTCGTCTTTATCCTTGAAATGAGCGTACGGAGCTGCGTGGGAGACCTCACAGGCTGAAGCAACTTTGCGCAAAGAAAGCGCATTCTCTCCGCTTTCGTTAATGATCCGTATTCCTGCTTCAATAAGAGCTTCTCTTAAATTCCCATGATGATAAGTATCACTCATTCACAGTCTTCTCCTTAATCTGTCTTAAGATATCACAGGTCACAGACGGGTTTTCCCACAAGGGGCTGTGTGCCGAATCAGGGATCAGGAAAAATCCCTTGTCAGGAGCATCTATAATATCACAATACTCTTTGACAAGTTCCCACGGGCAGTTGTAATCGCTTTCACCGCTTATGAAATAAACCGGTATCTCCAAACATGTGACCGACTCTCTGTAATCAAATCCGTCAAGCTCTTCGGCGAGAGGGGTCTTCCTGTACATCTTCATTGCAGGAACATATTGCAGTTTTTCTCTTACCGTATAACACCTGCTGAACATGATCGGCAAAACGATGCCTTCGAATTCGGACTTGTTCTTTATCGTACCTCCGCCCGCTTTATGCAAAAGTGCAACGTAATTGTACCAGTCCTTGCATATGATCCGGCCATCTCCCGTCTTTTTAACCGATTCTTCAAGTTTCTTAAGAGAAGCATTGTCATCTCTGTCTATAAAGATCCGTTTCATAAAATCATACATCAGAGCATCCTGCTCCGGCCCGTCGGTGACGACTTGTGCCATATTTATCAGAGCATAGTAATCCTCCGGATGTTCCCGGGCGGCCTGTAAAGCTATGTGGGTTCCGCCAGAAAATCCCATAATGAATAACTTATCCTTACCGAACCTAGTCTTGAGATATTCCGTAACAGCTTCTGTATCTTCAAGGATGTTTTCAAGCGTGATCTTGTCGGTATCAAAGCTTTTATCATAGGCGATCCCCATATCTCTGTAGTCCCAATAGACAACGGTGAATTCTTCCTCAAGCTTCATGTCCTCGTATTTTTCGGTCAAAAAATAATCATCGGTGCCGGGGCCGCTGGAAACAAACAAAAGAACCGGATTATCCATATTCTGACTGTTAATAAAAAAACCGTTGGGACTGCCGTTTATATCCGTCACAAACTTTTCCGACAGGCTCTTTGGGCCATCGTAGGTCCGTATCCTGCCGGGGCTCATCATGCACCAGATAAAAAAAAGAAGCAGAAGTGCTGATATCAAGAATAATGTGACCATCACTGCTTTCCTTCCTGTTTTTTTCATTGTATACTCTCCAATCTTGACAATGTAAAGTTATTATATCATCAATCTTTACATAGTCAAGATTTCACTAAAGCCCCAATCCTAAAAGAGATGGTCGGCAGAAGAATCTATCTTTATTTCTGAGAAAACTTTGTCCATATTTCCGATTTTCTTTTCTATCGGTGTCAGTCCGCCGAGTCAGTCATCTCTTTATAATCTGTCTGATTGAAACCATAAGAAGCGGTGCATACATAAATACCAGATTCAGCCGCTCCCATAAGCCTTCATTGTTTATGATCGTATTTGAAAACTCCGGTTTGTCCGACATGACAAATAAAACAAAGAACACCAATGCAATCGCAAAACAAACGATGCTTATAATTCCTACTCCAATTTCTTTACTCTTGAAGGAAAGAATCGCTATCAAAAGCGGTACAAAAAGAAATAGTATAAACCCAACAACCGATCCGATGCCATGAATCTTTGATGCTGTCGTAACAATATCTTTTGATTCATTAACACTAAAGAAACAGGTGAAAATGCATGCTCCGATTGCAAATATCGCTGTGAATGCAATCATGGTGTATGTAAGCCCGGCAGAGACGGGATAATATCGCTTATACAGCGCCGGTAAAGTGACAAGAAACATCAGGCCTTCCATCAACATCCATATGTTAAACGGAATACGCACCGGACTTTGTGGATTTCCCAACGCGCTTATAGACATTTTTACACTGCTGTATTCTTTATATAAGCATGGTAGCACTAACGCGACCAGAATATCTCCGGCCATTGCAAGGATCAGCGCATGCCATCCAAATTGATAAAGCTTTTCCATTTTTAATCATCTACTCCATAGACCTGAACAAGATTATCTTCCGAGATAATACACATTATCCAACCAAAA
>JBGUNV010000015.1:0-2444 GCA_045117595.1 Lachnospiraceae bacterium | reverse complement strand
CCAGAAATACGGTGCGCTTGTCTGGTCCGGTGATATCGCATCGAGTTTTGAAAGCATGAAAAACCAGCTTGTGGCGGGACTTAACATGGGTCTTGCCGGAATACCGTGGTGGACAACGGACATAGGGGGATTCCACGGCGGCGATCCCGACGATCCCGGTTTTCGCGAACTGTTTGTAAGATGGTTTGAGTGGGGTACATACTGCCCGGTCATGAGACTTCACGGTGACCGTGAACCGAGACAGCCGCAGCTTGGGACTACAGGCGGTGCGGGATGCTGTTCCGGGGCGGCAAATGAGATATGGAGTTACGGTGAGGAAGTGTTCGAAATATGCAAAGAATACATACGGATCCGTGAATCGATGAGAGATTACATCCGGCAGCTCATGAAGGAAGCTCATGAAAAGGGAACGCCGGTAATGAGAACACTGTTCTACGAATTTCCCGATGATCCGATGGCGTGGGAGACGGAGGATGAGTATATGTTCGGAAGCAGTTATCTGGTGGCTCCCATTCTTACAAAAGGAGCGGTTTCAAGAAATGTATATTTGCCGTCGGGTGCGAACTGGAGGGAGAGGCACAACGGTACGGAGTATGTCGGAGGATGCGTGGTATGTGCCGATGCGCCTTTAAATGTGATCCCCGTATTTGAAAGGGTACCTGATCCGGTATCCTTCGCCCTGTAAGGGTCATTGACATCATAAGGATAGTGGAGTAGACTACTCAAAGAAGCAAAGGCGCTTTGGGATTCCCAAAGTGTCTTTTTTTGTGTGGATCATTCTAAGCGGAGCGGTTATGGAAAGAAGATACGACAGAAAACTCGTTCTTGAGGACGGGAGTGTTTTTGAAGGATACGGATTCGGTAGCAGACAGGACAGGATCGTTGAACTGGTATTTAACACATCCATGGTCGGTTACCAGGAGATACTGACAGACAGATCATATACGGATCAGGCTGTTGTAATGACTTACCCTCTGATCGGTAATTACGGCATATGTGAGGATGATAACGAATCCGATTCGCCGACTATATCCGGTCTTATCGTCAGACAGTTCAGCGAAAAGCCTTCAAATTTCAGATGTAAGGAAAAGATAGAACAGTTCATGATCCGTCACGGGATCGCCGGCCTTTGCGGCGTTGATACGAGACAGATAACAAGACATATAAGGGATGTGGGAAGCTGCCGTGCGCTTATTACGAAAACCATGGAAACGGATGAAGCGGTGCGGCTGCTTCAGGCTTACATCCCGGCGACCGATCAGGTGGCAAGGGCGAGTACGGATAAGATATATATGTTATCACCGTCTGATGAACCGGTGACGGCAGATCCGGTCGTTGTCATTGACTGCGGCATCAAGAAGAACATTCTCAGGATGCTGACAAAAAGAGGACTGCCGCTTGTGGTAGTCCCGTGGGACACACCGTCATCCGTGATAGCAAAATACAATCCCTGCGGTATATTCATATCGAACGGGCCGGGTGACCCCAAGGACTGCACACCCACCATCAATACGATAAGGGATCTAAGAGGCAGGCTGCCGATATTCGGGATATGTCTCGGACATCAGATGATATCTCTCGCATACGGAGCAAAAACCTACAAACTGAAGTTCGGACACAGAGGCGGAAACCATCCGGTTAAAAATCTGAAAACGGGTAAGATCGAGATTACTTCACAGAATCACTCCTACGCTGTCGTACCGGAAAGTATAGAAGGTACGCAACTTGAGATAACGCATACCAATCTTCTCGACGGAACCGTCGAGGGAGTAGAGTGCAGAGAGGATATGCTGTTTTCGGTGCAGTTTCATCCCGAGAGTGCTCCGGGTCCGTGCGACAGTGAATATCTGTTTGACAGGTTCATGGGATATATTGAAGGGAGGCCGGAGCATGCCTAAAAGAGATGATATAAAAAAGATACTCGTTATCGGCTCCGGACCGATCGTTATAGGACAGGCGGCGGAATTTGACTATGCTGGGACCCAGGCCTGCCTTGCGCTTCGGGAGGAAGGATACGAGGTGGTGCTGTGCAATTCAAATCCGGCAACGATAATGACGGATGAGGTCATAGCCGACAAGGTCTACATGGAGCCCCTTACACTTGAGTTTATTGCCAAGATAATCCGCATGGAACGTCCTGATGCGATCCTTCCGGGAATCGGCGGACAGACAGGGCTGAATCTGGCGGTGGCACTTGAAAAAAAAGGGATACTTGCCGAGTGCGATGTCAGGCTCCTCGGGACAAGGACCGAAAGCATAGAAATGGCAGAAGACCGTGAAAAGTTCAAGGAACTGTGCATGAAGATAGGTGAACCGGTTCTTCCATCCCTGATCGCGCAGTCGGTTGAGGAAGGACTCGATGCGGCAAATGCGATAGGATATCCGGTTGTACTTAGGCCCGCATATACACTTGGAGGTACCGGCGGCGGATTTGCAGAGAATGA
>JBGUNV010000014.1:0-4782 GCA_045117595.1 Lachnospiraceae bacterium | reverse complement strand
CTTATAAGTATAAGCAGGAGCATTGTGGCTTTTCTGTACATATCAGTCTTTTGTCTGTTTCATCTGGGTGATGACAAGTACGATATCAAGGTGTTCGAAATCGACTACCGGGGTAATGAATCCGGATTTTGTCAGGTTATTGGAATCACTGTTGATCTCTTCTATATACCCGATGGATATACCCGGGAGATATTTGCTGCTTATCTGGCTTGTAACGATCTGATCGCCCTGAACTACGACATCATCTTCATCCCGCAGTTCCGTGAATTTGATCTTACCTTCGGAATACAGCTCCAGGTCGCCTGTAACTATCATCGTATCGGATGTGTTAAGAACCATCGCGCTTATATTCGATTCATCGTCT
The DNA here is from genome assembly GCA_045117595.1 of Lachnospiraceae bacterium. Lineage (GTDB taxonomy): Bacteria > Bacillota > Clostridia > Lachnospirales > Lachnospiraceae > UBA2868. The sequence goes on along the minus strand of JBGUNV010000014.1, from coordinate 4,418 downwards.
ATTATCGATCTGACGGTCGCCCAGTTAGGACCGACACTTGTTACGATACCGACAAGGCCCGTACCTGCCATAACGTTCATATTTACTTTGATACCGTCATTACTGCCCTTGTCTATAAGGAACGTACTGTACCAGTTTCCTGCATCTTTACCGATAACACGTGCTCCGACTGTAGGATAATCACTGTACCTTTCATCGAGTGACAGTAACTGACGCAATTCGGCAAGTTCATATTTATCGATGGTCAGATCATTGATCTTGATCGTCAGATCGTTGACCGTCTCCTTAAGCTCTGCATTCTCTGCGCGAAGAGTCTCAAGTTCCTTGATGGATTCAGATCTGGAAAAAAGCCAGTTACCCGCGTATGATATTGCCTTCTGGAAGGGAATCACCGTATATCCGGCAATGGCCTGAGGAGGACCATCCATCAGATTTGTAGCATAAGAAAGCACCATCATGATTATGCATATAACAGACAGTGCCAGCAAAATATATTTACCAGGTATGTTTATTTTATTCCTGCTCGATCTGTTTCGTGCCATTTGTTATCTGATCAAACTAAACTGAAAAATCTTCCATTGTATAAACTATGGGATGCAGTCTTTCGTTCTTGATTATCTGGGAAAGACCGTATGCCACACTACCCTCCTTATAGGGAGAGAACAGAATATTAAGGCCGGTGCTCTTGGATATGAGTTCGTGCAGATCACCTATCCCCGCACTTCCTCCGGTAAGGAATATCCCCTTTTTATATATGTCTGCACCGAGTTCAGGCGGTGTTCTTTCAAGTATTAGCCTGACATTATCGATTATCGTCTCGAAATGCTCATGCATCGCACGCTCTATGAGCATCGTAGGTATAGTCCTCTCGACAGGAAGGCCTGTTACGATATCGCGCCCGTATACAACACAGTCGCGCTGTGCGGCTTCAAGTTCCGGAAGTTCGATCTTGGTCTGTTCCGCACTCTTGGCTCCTATCAGGAGATTATACTCCTTACGTATCATATTCCTGATGGATTCATCAAACTTCTTGCCACCTATCTTGATAAGCTTTGAAAGAACGATACCTCCAAGGCTCAATATGGATATCTCCGTAGTCTCATATCCGACGTTGACAACGAGAAATCCCTGTGAGCGGTGCATTTCCACATCCATTCCTATACCGTCAGCGATAGCCTTTTCAACAATATAGATATTTCGCGCGCGGATGTTTGATTCCTTGACAAGATCCACGAAAGCACGTTTTTCCACCTCGGTGATATCCGTGGGTACAGAGATATAATAGTCGGCACTCCTGATATTTCCGTCCATTTCATCATTGATGAAATTCCTTATCAGGATCTGCATATGATTGATATCGGCTATGACACCGTATGTGAGCGGAAAGGAAACCTTGATGTTGTCAGGTGCCTTTTCATACATGGTAAAGGCATCGTCCCCATATGCAAAAAGGGTACGCCTGTTCTGGATCGCTATCATGTTCTTATGTGATACGATCCTGTCCGTAAATCCGTTATATATTTTGATATTATAGGTCCCCAGATCTATTCCGAAAGCATTAACAGCCAATATTCCAACCTCTGATCATACTAAATCTAGCATATTTTAACACAAGAATCGCTATATGTATATATCTGTTATTTTTGCGTCTACAAGAGCCTGCAGCGAACTCAATATGCCGTATTTGCCGTGAGGCCAGGTCAGCCCGCCCTGGAAATATACGGCATAGGGCTCCCGCATCGGCGCATCAGCGGACAATTCGATGGAACTGCCGGAAATAAAAGCACCCGCAGCCATTATGACCTTACTGTCATAACCAGGCATATCCGACGGTTCTGCAACAAGATGAGAATCGACGGGTGAAGCCTTCTGTATTCCGTTGCAAAATGCGGTAACGGCTTTTTCCGAACCAAGTACAACCGACTGGATTATGTCACACCTTGGCGCGGATGAATCCGGGATCACTTCAAAACCAAGTTTTTCATATATGGCCGAAGCAAATACAGCAGATTTAAGTGCAGAATTAACCACACACGGCGCCAGGAACAGCCCCTGGAACAGAGTTCTGTTGATATCAAGTGTGGCACCTACCTCTCTGCCGAGCCCCGGAGCAGTCAGCCTGTATGCGGCTTTCTCGATACATTCAGGGGTTCCGCATATGTATCCCCCGAGCGGGGCCAGACCTCCTCCACAGTTCTTGATCAGGGAGCCTGCTATGATATCCGCACCGACATCTGTCGGTTCGATCGTTTCAACAAATTCACCGTAGCAGTTGTCGACCATCACAATGATATCGGGATTAACGCTTTTGATACATTTAACTGCTTCTGCTATCGATGCGACCGATAATGACGGTCTTGTCCTGTATCCTTTGGAACGTTGAATGGCACAGAGCTTTGTTGACGGTCCTATGGACTGCCTGATACCTTTAAGATCAAAACTGCCGTCTTCAAGCAGATCCACCTCACGATAACTGACCCCGTATTCCCTAAGTGATCCGCAACTTTCACGTATGCCGATGACCTCTTCGAGCGTATCGTATGGCCTGCCTGTTACGGAAAGCATCTCGTCACCGGGACGCAGCTGTGAAAAAAGTGCTGTGGCGATCGCATGTGTCCCGCATGTCATCTGGGGTCTGACCAGTGCATCCCCGGTATTAAATACCTTTGCATATACAGCTTCAAGCGTGTCTCTGCCCAGATCATTATATCCGTACCCTGTCGAAGGCATAAAACACGCTTCACTCACTCGGCATTCTCTCATCGCTTCGACTACTTTGAGCTGGTTATATTCCGTTACTGCATCAAATTCCCCAAAGCGTTCCGAAAGACTGTCGAGTATCCTCTCCCCGAAATCATATACTTTACGGCTTATGCCGCATTTTTCATACATTTTATAAGCATCAGCAGTCATTTATTATTCCTTTTCTCTTTATCTCTTCCATCATCTTTTCGTAAATATCATATCCTTTGCTTCGGTCAAGATATATGACATCCTTTTCACGGGCAAACCATGTGAGCTGCCTTTTGGCAAAATGTCTCGAATCACGTTTTATTCTGTATACCGCTTCCTCGAGTGTACAGTTCCCTTCAAGATGATCGATGATCTCCTTGTATCCCAGGCCCTGCATAGATATATTATCACGTCCAAGTCCGCTGTCCGTGAGTCTTTTTACCTCATCGGCAAGTCCGTTTTCCATCATGATGTCAACCCGCCTGTCAATACGTCTGTATATCTCTTCTCTTGTATCGGTCAATACAAAATAACAGAAATTGTAAGGTGAATCTTTTTGTGCATTCTGCGCGTTGTTTTCAGAAATCGGGCGGCCTGTCTGAGCATGAAACTCCAGTGCCCTTATCATCCTTTTGTGATCGTTCTCATGAATCCTTGCTGCTGCCTCAGGGTCAACTTTCTCAAGCATCTTATGGACATACCCGGCCCCGCGTTCCCTGATGAGAGCGGTAACGGTATCACGGTACCCGCTGTTCTCATCAGTATCGGTAAAATCCGTATCATACAGAAGGCTGTGTATATAAAACCCGGTTCCACCTGTTATGATCGGGATCCGTTTTGCTTCAGTAACCTGACTGATCGCATCCTTTGCCATCTGTTGAAACCGTACAACATTAAAATCTTCGTGGGGATCAAGTACATCTATAAGATAATGCGGGATATTACCCATCTCTTCCCCGGATATCTTGGCCGTTCCTATATCCATGCCCTTATAAACCTGCATGGAATCAGCACTTATTATGCTGCCGTTTATATCAGCCGCAAGTTTTAATGAGAGGGATGTTTTTCCTGCAGCTGTCGGTCCGGCGATTATGATCAGGTCAGTCATATCAAACGATCCTTTTGAACATTTTGTCAAGTTCCGATCTGGTGAAGGATATTATAGTCGGTCTTCCATGCGGGCAGTTGTATGGATTGTCGAGGGTCAGAAGTTCCCTGATCAGGGCTTCGGCCTCAGGCACACTCATCCTCATATTCCCTTTTACCGCTGCCTTACAGGAGATTGTCGCTATCCTGTCCTTCTTCTGCTCCGGATCCTTTATCTGAGGATTATCATACAGATCATCAATCACCGCAAGAAAGTATTCCTGTTCACTCATGCCGAAGAGTTCGGCGGGAACAGCTGATATTGCATATTCCCGTCCGCCGAAGTGGCTGACTTCAAATCCCATCTGCTCAAAAACTTCTTTATTCGCGATAAGGGTTTCTTCCTTGGATACGGACAGTGACACAATATAAGGCGGACTTAAAAGCTGTGATATAACACTGTTTTCGGCTATCCGGCGCGAAAGACGTTCATACAGAACCTTTTCATGAGCGGCGTGCTGATCGATTATATACATCTTATTCTCATATTCGATTATCCAGAATGTATCAAAAACCTGACCTATAATACGTATATTTGG
>JBGUNV010000013.1:0-7071 GCA_045117595.1 Lachnospiraceae bacterium | reverse complement strand
CTCTGTAACAGCCTCTGCATCACCTGATGCGTCAGTGCTTCCTGCATCGGTGCCTGTAGCTGCGCTACCGCTACCGCCGCAGCCTGCTAATAATGACATTGTCATTGCCGCACATAAAAATACACTAAGTAACTTCTTTTTCATGACCTTCCTCCTTAATCATTTGATTTCATGAGATTATTGGAAACGTTTCCGACGCAGAAAGAATATCGTGGAAACGTTTCCAATGCAAGCACTTTTTTCAGGTAATTATTGACAAGAAACGTTTCCGAAACTTTGTAACATTTTCACAAAGCTCCTTTATCAGTTATAAGTTTTTGGGGGTTGTTTTAGATGATTGCAAAAATACTGTTCCAAAAAAGACAAGCATATCAATCGCTAATACTGTAACTTGGTTTTTACAAGCCGCAGAGATAAACAAAAAAATTCCAGTTAATAATGCTATCTATTAGCCATTTTTAATTTTTTTCTGCTTTTGGCTAATTCATGCCTCTAACAGCCAATCAGCTAAATCGACAATTTTTATACCTTCGTATTGGTATTCATCATTTCTTGTACGTGCGATAAGCATTTGCACCAGTCAAGAAAAGTAGACATTTTTTTGATACACGTAGATCAGAATGGATTTCATAATCCCTACCACTCTTGCCTCATCTTTTCAAAATCAATGGTCTTCCCAACCTTCTTCCATACAATATACGTCAGGACTGCATTTATTGCAGCAATTACAACGTATGTAATAAGGATCCGTACTCCGTCTTCACCGGTATTAATATACGATGAACCCGGGGTTTTCGCCGTAACAAACAATCCTTCCGTATAACCGGCAAAAAAGTCAAACAATCCATGTGCCACACCGCAGGCCCATATATTTCTGGTCTTCCAATACAGTATAAGAAGTGCCAGTCCAAAAACTCCTGTTTCCAACGTTTTGGCTATCGCCTGTCCCCATGCAACAGCAGATGTGGGCTCAAATTCTCCCACAATATGTACTGCCCCAAATACTACCGAAGATACTGCTGCACTGACTGCAAAAACATATTTCTTTTCCCTGAACTTATAGATTATCGCATCGTTTATAACCGCCCTGAAAGCCAGTTCCTCAAAAAGACCCACGGAAATGAACATAAGAAATATGATGATAAATCCCAATGCCGGGTTCTCCTTTAGTGGGACCCGCTCTTCTATATATGAGATCAGCATTACCGACCCCATGATAAGGGACATCACCAAAAATCCTAAGGAATTCTTAATGACGTATCCTGTGGAAACATAACAGGATGCCAGGGTCTTATCTCCGGATATCTGGTACAGGAAAAAGCACACCGCTCCGCAAAGCATTGTTCTTACTATAAAGAACTGAAAATCTGTCTCTGTAGGTACCGTCTTGAAACACACAACCACGTATACTATGCACAGCGCAGCGGTTATCAGCGGAGATCTTTTCATGAATTCAATATACTTTTTAAGCATCGGCATTCTCCTGCTCTGTACTGTCTGCACCCGCGAAGGAAAGTGCTGCAAGATCTGCGGCGTTTCTCTTAAGCCGTCTGAATATGTAGATCTGGAATATAAATACCGGAATAACCATGACCAGTACCATAGCGGCACCGATATATGTCGTTCTCTCTATCTCCGGTGTCGCAGTCTCTACGTTATCCCCGGCATGTATGAGCATGTTTGCGGCAAAAAAGTCAAAAACAGCATGACAGAGTACAGGGACAAAATATGCAAGAAGATATTCTTTTACTACAGACCCTCTGCCTGTTACTTTGTTATATCTCGCAAGTCCAAGATGCCTTCCCATGGCAAGCCCGAGCATCATATGCACTGTTATATTTGGCAGCCTCATAAAAAGACCTGCAAGGTCGGTACTATATAAAAAATCTTCGATAAGTGTAAATCCGAATCCGACAGCCCCTGCCATCAGCATATATTCATATACATTTCTCAATTTTTTTCTAAAAATGCATATTACAACAAGTGTAACGATCAGTTTTGCGAGTTCTTCATTCAGTGCTGCTGAAAAAAGCGCATGATTGAAACTGGCAAGTAATGCAGGTCCCTCTGTAGGGGTAAACCCGGTTACGGCCCTGAATCCAAGTCCGATTATTATGAAGAAAACAAATGAAATCGGCACTGATAAAAGTCCAAGTAATACCGGCAGCAAAGCCTGTCCTCTGGAAATTCTGTACTCTCCTTCCCACGCGATCATATTCCTGTAAAGAATACCCAGGATGATCAGACATACAACAAAACTGATGATCGATACCATATTTTTCTCCTTTTCTATCTCCGTGATCTTATGATTATCAAACAGAAACTCTGCTTTCCGGAGTAAGATGAAAAAATACAGCGGGGAACTTCCCCGCCCGTGATGGACCCGGGTCTTACCGACCAGCCCTGCCTTATAGTATATTAACGTACCGGTATGATGTAAAGTAAAAGCTCTTTATCGTTAAGATACAGTTATAGCAATACTGTATAATATAGTAGTATAATATACGCGTCATATTTTCAACAGGAAGACGATCGCGCTATGGCTTATTCCAGTTTCAGTATTCTTGCACTGATACTTCACCTGATAATCAACTATGATATTCTGGTAAAACGCAGAAAGGAAGACCTCTCCGTACCGGCGCTCAGGTACAGGGAGTATCTTCTGTGCATAAGTGTTTATTACATCACCGATATGATGTGGGGTCTTTTGATGGAAATCCACATCATTCCTCTCGTATACGCTGATACGTTTATTTATTTTGCATCAATGGTTCTTTCCGTTCTGCTCTGGACCAGGTACCTGATCGCATACATCGGCAGGATCGGAAGACGCAGCAACAGTCTGCTCTATGCTGTATGGGCCATATTTATCATTGCCGCGATCTCCCTTCTGGTAAACCTGTTTTATCCTGTCATCTTCTCTTTCGGTCCTGACGGAGAATACATTCCCGGATCTGCCAGATATTTCATTTTCGGGATACAGTTCCTGCTGTTCCTGATACTTGCACTCTATTCCATGTTTGTAGCGTTAAGATCCGAAGGCGATGACCGTATCCATTACAGAACGGCAGGTGCTTCCGCAGCCGTTCTGGCTTTCTTTAACCTGTTCCAGATACTGTATCCTCTGATTCCTTATTATGCGATTGGTTCCATCATAGCAACGAGCCTTATACATGTTTTTGTCGAGGAGGATGAAAATATCGCGCGTGACAGGATCCTTCAGGATGTGATCCGCAAGGCGGAAAAGGAACAGAAAAAAACAGAAAAAGCCCGCAAGGAAAGAGAGGATTACAACAACATAGCCGCGAGTCTTTCTGAAAACTATGATGCCATATATTACATCGACATCGAAACCGGAAGATACCGGGAGTTCTCAGCCAGCCGTCTGTACGAATCCATGAATGTTCCTAAACACAACGAGGACTTCTTCAGGGAGACACAGGACAACGCACGCAGATATGCGCATCCGGATGATGTCGAATTTGCCGTCAGCCTGTATGACAAGGATACGATGCTCAGAAATCTTGAGGGCAGGCGCTCATACTCATACAAGTACAGGATCATGGTAAACGGTGAACCCCGCTATTTCAGTTTTACCGTAATGCTCGCACAGGATAAGAAGCACCTGGTGCTGTGTGATAAGGATATCAATGATGAGATCACCGCCGAGAACATGCTCCGCGAGAACCAGAAGATGCATATGACCTTCAGCCAGCTGGCGGAAAGCCTTGCCTACAACTATGATGTGATCTATTACGTGAATGCCGCCAAGGGGAACTATGTGGTATATACAGCCCGCAATATTTACGGACAGCTTGTTGCCGATGCCTCCGGGGACGACTTTTTCGGAGATCTTCGCAACAACGTTGTCAGGATCATCCATCCTCAGGACCGTGACCGTCTGATCGATTTTCTGGACAGGGATCACCTGCTGTCTGTTCTCGAAGACCGGAAACAGACAACGATCGAATACCGGCTCATCATTGATGACATCGCCAGATATACACGCCTGTCAGTCAGAAAATCCAGCGATCAGAATAACTTTATAATATGCGTGGAAAACATTGATGATGAGGTAATCAAGGAACGGGAACACCTTAAGGCTCTCAATACCGAAAAGGAACTTGCAAGACGTGATGAGCTTACCGGGACACGGAACAAGACCGCTTATTCCGAACTGGAGCAGTCTGTCCAGTCCAACATCGATAAAGGTATGGATTACCTGCCGTTTGCCATTGCCGTCTGCGATATCAATGACCTGAAAAAAACGAACGACAACAACGGTCATAAGGCCGGTGATGATCTGATCAGAGCCTCGGCAAAGCTTCTGTGCGATATATTTGATCACAGTCCGGTATTCCGTATAGGCGGCGACGAATTCGTCATTTTCCTGCGCGGCGATGATTACACGGCAAGAGAAGAACTGCTCGCCCAGCTTAATGAGACCGTACTTGCTAATCTCGTAGACCGCAAGGGGCCTGTCATAGCATCCGGAATGGCTGTATATGATCCGGAAACCGATACAAGCGTATCAGCCGTATTTGAACGTGCTGACAATGCTATGTACGCAAACAAACGGCAACTCAAGCGCAATAATTATTAATGATCAATATGAGTTAACGGCTTCGATCACTTTTGTTATCTCTTCTTCTTCCATGAACTCCATCATCGGAAGCGTTACGATATGCGAACATAATTCTTCCGTCACGGGGAAATCTCCCTCACTGAATCCGAATTTTTCGATCATACAGGGCTGCAGGAAAGGGGGAACGCGCCATGATATATCCGTTGCAACATCGCACTTTTCCATATGCTTCCTGAAACCTTCCTGATCATCGGCACGGACTATGAACTGATACCACGTATGATCACACTCCGGCGCGGTAGCAGGAAGAGCGATCCTCGGATTATTCATCTCATTTAAATACCGTCCGGCAATATGTCTTCTGTTAGCTATAAGCGTATCCATATGAGACAGCCGAACACGCAGAAGACCTGCCTGTATCTCGTCAAGGCGCATGTTATACCCTATCTCTATGTTGTGATATCTTCTGTCACTGCCGTAATTACGAAGAACCTTCACACGTTCGATGATCGCCGGATCTTCGGATACGACAGCACCTCCGTCGCCAAACCCGCCGAGATTCTTGGTCGGATAGAAACTGAAGAAGGATACCTTGCCGAACAGTCCGGTATTTGTTCCCTTATATGCCGCCAGATGCGACTGGGCACAGTCTTCAAACAGCATCAGTCCGTGTTTTTTACATATATCCATAACGGGATCCATACGTGTCGCCTGACCATACAGATGTGTGACAAGCACTGCCCTCGTCCTGTCGGTTATTGCCTTTTCGATATTAGCGGCATCCAGCTGATAGTATTCATCCGGCTCAACAAAGACCGGTACGGCACCGCAGTTCATGATCCCGAGCATAGTCGCGATGTATCCGTTTGCCTGCACGATTATCTCATCATTTTCCCTGATCCCTGCCGCCATAAGGCCAAGCATTATCGCATCAAGACCGTTATCCACACCCGCGCAGAAACATTCATTTCCGAGAGCCGATGCAAACTCTTCTTCGAATGCCCTTACTTCATTACCCAGGATATACCATCCGCTTCTTAAGACCTCAACCGCCTTTTTCTCATATTCGTCCTGGTAGAGTTCAAAACCTCTTTTCAGATCATTTACCGGTATCATAATTTTCCACCTTTTTTCCGTATATTTATGACAAACAACACAATACATATCGCAGCGCAAAGACCTGCCACGGCAAAGCCCGCATACAGTCCCGGCGTTACATACCTTAACACTATAACACTTCCCTTATGAAGTAAGGCCGGATCGATCGCGACAAGACAGGAATCGTTTTTCGGAACAACCCCCACGCCGTCAACATAGGCTCTCCATCCTGCCGAATACGGGATCGCCACGATAAAAGCACTGCTTCCAGCCGGAACAGCATCCCCGATACGGCAGGTCAGATTCCCGCTGTCATAAACGCAGTCAACGGAGCCGTCATATATCCGTCCTTCAGGATCCTTATAATATGCAAATCCGGCAAATTCCCGATTTTCATATACTTCCCGGGCCGACTTCCCTTCCTGTATCGTCTCAACACGTTCAAATCCCTCGGGAGCATCGCCTCCGTCTGAAATATAATACTTAACTCCGGCCATCGTATTCGGAAGGTTCATGTTTCCAAGTCCGAACGATCTCCAGTCATTTGACACTTTCGTGGCATCATCCACATATTTCTGCGTATTGGCATTTACGACCGAGAACCAGTATCCGGTACCATAATAACCCGATATCATGCCCGTGTTAAGCGGCCGACCGTTGACAGCGGATACCATATCTCCCGAAATCCTGTAAAGGTCTTTATCCTGCGCAATTATTTCCGAGCCGTCCGTTACCGGTAACGTTTCATCCCGTGCCTGCTGTACGGTTACATACATATCCTTACGGTCATCTCCGAGCGACGAATATCTTCCCCAAAATGCAATAACGATATTTGCAACAGACAATATCAGGGCTGCCCTGTACAGTTTCCGGAATCTGTCATCCTTCATCTCGGATAAAACAACGGCAAATGCAACACACAGCACGAACTGGGCTTCGAATACCCACCTGTCCCTCGGATCCGCAAACCCGTTAAATACTATCCCCGTGACCGGAAGATACAACAGCACAAACAGACTGACAACCGCCGCCCTTATCTGAACGATCCTCCTGCTTGCCGGGATAAAGAACGATCCGGCTGCCGCGATAAGAACGGGATAATTCCTCAAGGCATCCATTATATTGGCATCCGCCACAAATCTCCTGTTTAATGCGGGGATATAGTTTGATAATGTGACAAGAGCGCGGAGCGGATCTGCCCCTGATCTGTCGCTTGACATGAACGACAGCAGCGATGGGATGAATATGGGAGCTGACAGCCCTATACCGAGCAAAAACATGAGCGCACAGTTGATACAGGATGCTGCGATACGCCGGACATTGCTCCTTCCGTAAATAAAACAGGATCTGACTATACAATATACGGGGAGAAACACAGCACATATATA
>JBGUNV010000012.1:0-12530 GCA_045117595.1 Lachnospiraceae bacterium | reverse complement strand
TACATGTTCTTCTGGATATATCTTGCGACTTCACCGGCAAGACATGCCGAAGCAGCGATTATCCCTTCATGATAGGTGCGCAGTATCTCCATATCAACACGGGGTTTGTAATAATATCCTTCCGTGAAACCGGCACTTACGATCTTCATCAGATTGTGGTATCCCGAGTTATTTTCCGCGAGCAGTATCAGGTGGTAATACCTGTCCTCTCCCCCCGTCAGTTCCCTGTCAAAACGCGAGTTCGGAGCTACATATACCTCACATCCTATGATCGGCTTGATGCCCTCTTTGATCGCTTCACGATAAAAATCGATCACGCCGTACATTACACCGTGATCGGTTATAGCCGCGGCATTCATGCCGAGCTCTTTGACATATTTTACGTATTCTTTTATCTTGTTGGACCCGTCAAGGAGCGAATACTCCGTGTGGGTATGCAGGTGAACAAAAGACATCCTAACCCTCTCCCAGTTCTCTGTAGGCTGCTTTTAAAGCCTCCTCAACTACCTGATGCATATCATAATATCTGTACTGTCCCAGTCTTCCGCCGAATATCACACCCTTCTCCCGGTCGGCCAGCTCCCTGTATTTACCGTACAGTTCATTATTCCTGTCATCATTCATCGGATAATACGGCTCATCCCCCTTTTTCCATTCGGCGGGATATTCATAGGTTATTACGGTCTTATCCTGAGTTCCGAATTCAAAGTGTTTATGTTCTATTATCCTTGTATACGGTATATCATATTCGGTGTAATTGACCACGGCATTCCCCTGGAAATTATCCGTATCGAGTACCCTGTCCTCAAACTTAAGGCTTCTGTATTCGAGCGGTCCGAAACGATAATCAAAGAATTCGTCTATCATTCCGGTAAAAACGATCCTGTCGGCCATAGCCGTATACTCGTCCCTCGCCTTGAAAAAATCGCACGACAGACGTACATCCGACCCTTCAAGCATCTTCTCTATTATTCCGGTGTAACCTCCTATCGGTATGCCCTGGTAACTGTCATTGAAATAATTGTTATCATATGTGAATCTGACCGGAAGTCTCTTTATAATGAACGGGGGCAGCTCCTCAGCGGGTCTCCCCCACTGTTTGGCGGTATATCCCCTGACCAGTTTTTCAAAAATATCCTTTCCGACAAGCCCGATCGCAGCCTCTGCCATATTTGATGCCTCGACTCCGTCCGGCAGTGCGGCTTCTTTTTTCTGTTTTTCGATCTCGGCCCTTGCCTCATCGGGAGTCACTACTCCCCACAGAGCGTGAAACGTGTTCATATTAAACGGCAGATTGTATAACTCATCCTTATAACGGGCCACCGGAGAATTTGTGTATCTGTTAAAATCCGCAAAGGAATTCATATAATACCATATTTTCCGGTTACTCGTATGAAAAATATGGGCACCGTATCTGTGTACATTTATCCCCTCAATGTTCTGTGTATAAACATTGCCGCCTACATGATCTCTCCTGTCGATCACAAGACAGGATCTCCCTGATTTTGTCATCTCATGTGCAAAAACAGCACCATACAGACCCGAGCCTACTATAAGGTAATCATACTTTCTGGACATATCAGACCTCCGAACATATATTCTATTATAATCGTTTGAAGGCTATTTGCAAAATAAACTTACAGTAAAAAAATAAGGCCCCAAAGTCATGCTTTCGGGCCTTACCTGAAGGGATTGAAATATTACAACGCAACATCTATTGTCTGGACTGATACAGGAGCTGCTCCTCCTGCTTCGGGGATACCTCCGGATAACGAAGCATCCATCTGGGACATACCGGTCGGAATCTGTCCGCCCGATCTTATCTTATCGTAATGATCGAATAGCGCCTTAAGATAGTCTGCATCCGCTTTTGTTATCTCCTTCATCTCCTTGTTGCGATGTTTGATCGTCATTGCCTTTATATCTTCCTGATCCATATCGACAGGATTTGATACAAGTTCATCCATAAGATCACTCAGTTCTTCAATGGCATCGAGCATTTCCTCCATACCGCCTGTGATCTCATTGATCATCTCATTTGTGATCTCTTCGGTTTCTATATATTCTCCGTTAGCAGATCTTTCCTCAACCTCGTCCAGATCATCCCGCAGTTTATCTATCTCTTCTTTTACGGGATCCTTAGTATCGGAAGGCGCCTCATCATCTATGGCAGGTCCCCCGTTATCCTGTTCCGAAGAGCATCTTTTTGCCATCTCTTCCTCTTCGAGGTGATGCACCTTCTTACGGGCGATCCTCTCCATAGCCTTTGCATGGTCAAGAGCTGCCTCAAGTTCCTCTTCGTCGTATTTACCGGTCCTTCTGGCGGATTTGAGCTTTTCTATCTCACGTTTTGCCTGAGAAACAACCTCCCTGGCTGCAGTCGAAGTCTTGCAGCTGATTATCCTGGATGATATCTTCTTGAAACTGTATTTCAGCTTCTTCTTTGCAAGATCCATCTCCTTGGAGATCTCCCGTTGTTTCTTTAAGGCCTGTGAATACAGCTTCATGCCATCGACAACGGATACAGGCGTATTTGCAGCAAGCGTATCGCTCCCGGTACGAAGAGCCCGTCTCATTCTTGAAACATCCGCACCGTTCTTCCGGTCCTTATCATTCCTGACAAATCCCGCTACAACCTGTTTGACGGAGCGGGGCACTGTCCGGCTCTTTGCGGCCGTATACGGAGAATCAGGCATCAAATTGCTAATCCCCTGCATTTACATCACCCCTTAAAATCTATGGTCTGACCGATGCCTTCGCTGGCAAAAAGCGCGTTTTCCGAGTTATCAAACGCATATTTTGACACCTTATCTATAAGATCTTCAAGAGAATCCGACTTGAATTCTATGTATTCCCTGTCATCCTCAGACAATTCTTCCAGCCGTTCCTCCTGTTCCTGCTTTTGAGCCTTTTTCTTTTCCTCGGCCTTTTCGGCTTTATGCTTTTCGAGATTCTTTTCCCTTATCCTGTTGGCCGCATCACTTGCTTTCTCTAAGACGGCAAAGAATGATGTCTTACCGTCCTCACCGACAGACATACCGAAATTCCTGATGGTTGCTCCGCTGGCTGCAAGGGAATTCCTCGCACTCTCAAGCTTTGCAAGAGAAGATTCTATAATCCCTTCGTACTTTCTGGCGTAAGCCGGATCATTTGCCATCTTTTCGATCTTCTCATCATCGATGAGAACTATCGGTTTGTTTGCATTACCGTATCGGCTTGCATTGGCCTCCACCTGCTCCTTCATATCCTTGCTGACAAGCACAAAATCGACCCCGTGGAATTTCTCCTTCAGCTTGGCATAATATTCCTTCGCCTTATCGGAAAGTTTAACGTCTCCGACAGATGTTCCGTAACCGGCCTTATCAACGGGAATAAGAGAACTGTCAGCTGCTACGCCTTTCCAGGTTCTGGTCTCAACGGTTGACCTGCTCTTTTCGGTTTTGTCCTTTTGTGGTGGTTTTTGCGATGAATACGCATAGGCCGCCGCAGGTGTGCCTACGGCTCCATTGATTGAATTTGTCACGATCTGCACCTTCTTCCTTGAATATAGGGAACGGATAAGTCCGTTTACGGATCCCGACTCCATTCGAGACCACACCTATTCGTAGTATATATATCGGAAAAATATTAGAGAATGTTTATACCTTTTTTAATTTTTCTGCGAATGCCCGCCGGCTAATAAAAACAGCCACTTGCAATCAAGCTTGCAGTGGCTGTTCTCATCGCCTTTTGGCACTATCTCAATGCTTACGTATTATTCGATAATGGAAGCAACTCTTCCTGAACCAACTGTCCTACCACCTTCACGGATAGCGAATGTAAGACCCTGCTCACATGCTACGGGATGGATAAGCTCGATAGTCATCTCGATGTTATCACCGGGCATGCACATCTCTGTACCTGCAGGAAGATTGCAGACACCGGTAACGTCTGTTGTTCTGAAGTAGAACTGAGGACGATAGTTGTTGAAGAAAGGTGTATGACGTCCACCTTCATCCTTGGTAAGAACGTAAACCTGAGCCGTGAACTTCTTGTGGCACTTAACTGAACCGGGCTTAGCTACAACCTGTCCACGCTCGATATCTGTTCTGTTGATACCACGAAGAAGGATACCGATGTTATCACCTGCCTGAGCCTCGTCAAGAAGCTTTCTGAACATCTCGATACCAGTTACAACAGACTTCTGTGTCTCTTCCTTGATACCGATGATCTCAACTTCGTCTGACATATGAAGAGTACCACGCTCAACTCTACCTGTAGCAACCGTTCCACGACCTGTGATCGTGAATACATCCTCAACAGGCATAAGGAAAGGCTTATCTGTATCTCTCTCAGGATCCGGGATATAAGTATCAACTGTATCCATGAGCTCCATGATCTTGTCGCCCCACTCACTTGAAGGATCCTCAAGAGCCTTAAGAGCTGAACCCTTGATGATCGGGCAGTCATTAAATCCATACTCTTCGAGCTGCTCGGTAACTTCCATCTCAACGAGCTCGATAAGCTCAGGATCGTCAACCATATCACACTTGTTAAGGAATACTACGATGTAAGGAACACCAACCTGACGTGAAAGAAGGATATGCTCCTTGGTCTGAGCCACAACACCGTCTGTAGCTGCAACAACGAGGATAGCACCATCCATCTGAGCAGCACCTGTGATCATGTTCTTAACGTAATCGGCATGTCCCGGGCAGTCAACGTGTGCATAGTGTCTCTTCTCTGTTGAATACTCAACGTGAGCTGTTGAAATAGTGATACCACGCTCTCTCTCTTCGGGAGCCTTATCGATATTTTCAAAATCAACCTTTACATTACCGGCAACTCTCTCAGCAAGAACCTTTGTGATAGCTGCTGTAAGTGTTGTTTTACCATGGTCAACGTGGCCAATGGTTCCGATATTACAATGGGTTTTACTTCTGTCAAATTTCTCTTTTGCCATTTTAATTAATCCTCCTTAGATTAAATACTGATTCTCATTCGTAAGCATTACGCTCGATAACAAAGATTATATTTCATTTTACCGCTATTATCAAGGAGTTTTTCAACCCTTCTTTGCGGAAAGAACCTTTTCCTGAACCGACTTGGGTACCGGCTCATATTTTTCAAAGAACATGGAATAGTTTCCACGGCCCTGTGTCTTGGAGCGCAGATCCGTTGCATAACCGAACATTTCGGAAAGCGGGACATATCCGCGGACAATCCTGCCGTTTCCTACATCATCCATACCTTCGATACGGCCTCTTCGTCCGTTGATATCTCCGATCACATCACCCATGTATTCCTCAGGCATGGTAACCTCTACCTTCATGATAGGCTCAAGAAGGATAGCTCCGGCCTTCTGCATGGCGTCCTTGAAAGCAAGGGAACCTGCGATATGGAATGCCATTTCGGATGAGTCGACCTCATGGTATGAACCGTCATAGACAGTTGCATGAATACCGACAACCGGATATCCGCCGAGAATACCGGCCTTTGTTGCTTCCTCGATACCTTCACCGACCGCAGGGATGTACTCCTTGGGTATGGCACCTCCGACAACCTCGGAATCGAATTTGAACAGTTCCTCTCCGTTGGCATCCATGGGCTCAAAACGAACCTTACAGTGACCATACTGACCACGTCCACCGGACTGTTTTGCGTATTTGCTCTCAACATCAACCGGCTTGGTAATAGTCTCCTTGTAGGCAACCTGAGGAGCTCCGACGTTTGCCTCAACCTTGAATTCACGAAGAAGTCTGTCTACGATGATCTCAAGATGAAGCTCTCCCATTCCGGCAATGATCGTCTGACCTGTCTCATTATCCGTATGCGCACGGAATGTCGGGTCTTCTTCCGCAAGCTTTGCAAGCGATTCGCCAAGCTTGCCCTGACCTGCCTTTGTCTTGGGCTCGATAGCCAGTTCGATAACCGGCTCCGGGAACTCCATGGACTCTAAGATTACGGGATGCTGCTCATCACAGATGGTATCACCGGTGGTCGTAAGCTTGAAGCCTACTGCTGCGGCGATATCTCCCGAATAAACCTTTTCCAGTTCTTCTCTTTTGTTTGCGTGCATCTGAAGAATTCTTCCGACACGCTCTTTCTTACCTTTTGTAGCATTAAGTACATATGAACCCGAGTTCATCGTACCTGAATAAACCCTGAAGAATGCAAGCTTACCCACAAACGGGTCTGACATGATCTTGAATGCAAGAGCCGAGAAAGGTTCTTCATCAGAAGAATGTCTCTCCGTCTCATTGCCCTGAAGATCAACACCCTTTATGGCAGGAATGTCAAGCGGTGAAGGCATATACTCTATAACCGCATCAAGGAGCTTCTGGACACCTTTATTCCTGTATGCCGTTCCGCAGCAAACAGGAACTGCAGTACATTCACATGTTCCTTTACGAAGCGCCTTCTTGAGGTCATCAACCGAAACACTCTCGGCGTCCTCAAGGTAAGCCATCATCACATCATCATCAAGCTCGGCACATTTTTCCACGAGCTCTTCATGATACATCTCCGCTTCATCCTTCATGTCGTCGGGAATATCAACTATGGAAATATCCTCGCCCTTGTCATCATTGTAGATATAAGCCTTCATCTCGAAAAGGTCGATTATTCCCTTAAAGGAATCTTCCTTTCCGATAGGAAGCTGGATAACAATGGCATTCTTTCCCAGACGGTTTCTGATCTGGTCAACGGCTGCATAGAAATCAGCACCGAGAATATCCATCTTATTGATAAAGGCCATACGCGGTACATTATATGTATCCGCCTGACGCCAGACATTCTCAGACTGCGGTTCCACACCACCCTTGGCACAGAATACACCTACAGCTCCATCAAGGACACGAAGCGATCTTTCAACCTCAACGGTAAAATCCACATGTCCCGGGGTGTCAATGATATTGATACGATGCTCAAGCGCACCCGCCTTGGGCTTACAGTTTTCCTGCAGTGTCCAGTGACATGTCGTAGCTGCGGAAGTAATGGTGATACCTCTTTCCTGTTCCTGCTCCATCCAGTCCATGGTAGCCGTTCCGTCATGAGTCTCACCAATCTTATGATTGATACCGGTGTAATACAGTATACGCTCTGTCGTTGTGGTCTTACCCGCATCGATATGAGCCATGATACCGATATTCCTGGTTCTCTCCAATGGATAATCTCTTCCAGCCAAGATCTCTTCCTCCTGTTAGAATCTGTAATGCGCAAAAGCTCTGTTTGCTTCTGCCATCTTGTGCATATCTTCTTTTCTCTTAACGGATGCACCTGTGTTATTGGCTGCATCCATTATCTCACCTGCAAGACGCTCCTTCATTGTCTTCTCGCCTCTCTTACGGGAAAACATGGTCATCCAACGAAGCGCAAGTGCCTGACGACGGTCAGGACGCACTTCAATGGGTACCTGATATGTGGCACCACCTATTCGTCTTGCCTTTACTTCGAGAGCCGGCATGATATTGTTCATTGCCTCCTCAAATACTTCGAGGGCCGGCTTTCCTAATTTCTCCTCTACTGACTCGAATGCACCGTATACAATCTTCTGGGCAACGCCCTTCTTGCCGTCAAGCATGATATTATTGATCAGCTTTGTAACGACCTTGCTGTTGTAAACGGGATCTGCCAGTACGTCTCTCTTTTGAATATGTCCTTTACGTGGCACGATTCTTCCCTCCTTAACTATACTGTTAGATCTTAGGTACTCACATTAGAAACTTAGTGTACGTGCTGGTGATAAGAATTCCAACACTCTACCTGATTTTCCGTGATAGTTACCTTACTTCTTAGGACGCTTTGCGCCGTACTTCGAACGGGCCTGGTTTCTGTTGGCAACACCGGCCGTATCGAGCGTACCACGGATAACGTGATAACGTGTACCGGGCAGATCCTTTACTCTTCCGCCTCTTACAAGAACAACGCTGTGTTCCTGAAGATTGTGACCTTCGCCGGGAATGTAGCTTGTTACTTCGATCCCGTTTGAAAGACGTACTCTGGCGATCTTACGAAGAGCTGAGTTAGGCTTTTTGGGGGTAGCTGTCTTAACAGCAGTACACACACCACGCTTCTGGGGAGAAGACGTATCGATAGGTCTCTTGTGAAGAGAGTTAAATCCCTTACCGAGAGCCGGTGCAGTTGACTTCTTGACTGAAGTTTCCCTACCCTTTCTGACTAACTGGTTAAATGTTGGCATTCTTTTCACCTCCTTCTGTATTATTCTTGAAAAATAGGTCGCTCGCTCATCAGAATCGACTTCGTCGATAGGGAGCTCGCGGTGTTGACAGGGTCCCACCACTTCGCGGTTACCCCTATCAACATTTTGCACACGAAAAAAAGCGCATTTTCGTGCACGCTAAAAAATTATACGTAATGATCATTGGGATGTCAAGGATTTTTTTGCCGATTTCTCCCGTTTTTCTATTTACCCAGAAGACCTATCTTCTTCTGGAGAAGTTCGGGATTGGTGGCATAGGTAAGAGCCGTCTTGTCCGTGATCTTTCCTTCCTTATATAAATTAAGAAGACTTGAGTCCATGGCGATCATGTCATCTGCCGCAGACGCATAGATCATTCCGTCAATCTGATGGACCTTGGATTCCCTGATCATATTCCTGATGGCAGGAGTGAGCGTCATGATCTCAAAAGCGGGAACCAGACCTCCGTCCGTAGACGGAACAAGCTGCTGTGATACAACCGCCTGCAGTACCATCGACAGCTGAAGTGCGATCTGATGCTGCTGGTTGGGCGGGAATGCGTCTATTATACGGTCTATCGTATTGGACGCACCTATGGTATGAAGCGTTGACAGGATCAGATGTCCTGTCTCTGCTGCTGTCATGGCTACATTCATCGTCTCGTAATCACGCATCTCCCCGAGAAGTATGACATCGGGGCTCTGACGAAGAGATGCACGAAGTGCGGTAAGATAGCTGTCTGTATCGGTAACGACTTCTCTCTGGCTGACTATACTCATCTTATGCATATGAAGATACTCAAGAGGATCCTCCAGCGTTATGATATGAGAATGTCTTGTTGAGTTGATATGATCGATCATACATGCCAATGTCGTTGATTTTCCGCTTCCGGCGGGTCCTGTTATAAGGACCATGCCCTTCTTCCTGTCGGCAAATTCAATGATATTATCCGGTATATGACGTTCCTTGGGATCAGGTATGCTGAACGTTATGACACGGATAACGGCAGACAGAGAGCCTCTCTGTTTATATGCATTTATACGGAAACGCGCTACGCCCTTTATCGCAAATGAAAAGTCATCATCACCGTACTTCTGGAGACGGGTCATATCACGCTCACCCGCCAGTTCGTATATCTCGGTTATAAGAACCGCCGTATCTGCAGGCATAAGCTTTCCTTCGCCTTCTTCTACGAACACGCCCTTTCTTTTGTATGAAAGCGGAAGACCCGCTACGATAAAAATATCCGATGCACCATCCTGAGTGATCTTTGCAAGGGTTTCAGCAACTGCCATGATAATCTCTCCTCGTATTAGAATAATAACTTTGTTCCCGAATCTTCCGATCCCGCCTTGATCTCTTCAAGCCACTGTCTGTTCACATTCGTTGTCCATTTATCAATCTTGAACAGACTGTCGTCAACAACATCCGGATAGTGAACGATAAGCGTAACGTTAAGGTTCTGTCCGCTTGTTACCGCTACCGAATACGAAAGTTTCTTTTCTCCTTTTTCACCTTCTGTGACCTCTATCTTCTCATTATCGGCAAACAATTCTTCAATTCCGTCAAAATACTCCTGTTTATCGGAAACCGATCCGAGATGTTTGGAAAGAAGAGCTTCTATATTGGCCAGATAGATCTCCGCCATTCTGTTTGCATCATAATAACTGGCAGTCCTGTCGGCAGCTTCCTTGGAAAGCACATAATCAGATCTGGCCGACATGTAGGACAGGGCAGCAAATGTAACAAGCGCGAGCAGCACAAATGTTACCAGTATTGAACTTGTTCCGATATTGATCCCACCGGAATGCTTCTTATTATCCATCAGTTACCCCTTTGTCCTGTTCATGTATTTCGTAACATTTAACGTATATATCTCTTTATAATCACTCAGTCTTACCACTCTTATCTCCATATTCTGTATCGCACCGTTCGGAGTCATGGTAACATCACTGACATATGCAGCATCCTGGTATGCACATACTTCAAAATCCTCGTTGTAATATACCTCAAAGAAACCGTCACCTCCGTTTATGGCTTCCGGGTAATGATCAAGTACAGAGGTTATGTCCCCGTCGGTCCCGCGCATCACTTCGGCAAAACCCTGTGCGATCGAAACCGCTTCATTCAGTTCGACCGTATCTATCGTCATAACATGCGATGCAACAAATACCTTGACGCACACCGCTCCGCAGCCGGCGAACAGAAGTATCGTTAGTATGAGTTCCATAAGGAACAGGGAGGTTTTGGATTTGAGATATTTATTCATCGCCGTCACCATCCGTTCCGCTGTAGAGTGTCACATAAAACTCCGTTGTCTCATCATTCGTATCCGTGATCCTGAAGTGATACATGGAATCACTGATCTTGCTTACGTAAAAATCCCTGACCGCAAGGATCTGTGTTCCCGTTTTATAATCAAAATCATATGACTCTTCCGCCGTGAACTCCTTGAGATATCCGTCCGAAACAAACAGATAGGTTATATAATTCTTGTCTCCCATGCGCTGATACAGTTTCAGTGCGGAATGCTCATCCGCCGAAGCAGCGCCTTCCACATCCGTCACTTCCACACCGCCTGTATAATCGTGAGACCTGATCTTCTCCGTCACATA
This sequence comes from Lachnospiraceae bacterium, assembly GCA_045117595.1. GTDB lineage: Bacteria > Bacillota > Clostridia > Lachnospirales > Lachnospiraceae > UBA2868. The sequence continues at coordinate 1,736 of JBGUNV010000012.1, read as the reverse complement.
GGACATGGCCGTACGCTTTTCGAAATTCGTGTTCATGTTCGCCACTGTTGTTCTGTACACTCTCGCTCCGAAAAGCACAACAAACAGGGCTGTTATGGCAAATGCTCCAAACAGGGCCAGTATAAACAGGAAATCTACTATTGATTTGTTTCTCTTGGCAAAATTCATCTACTTGTTTATCTCCACGATCGTAACTGAAGGCATTATGTTGTCACCCACGGGAACATAGTCAACCATGTATTTTGACTTGTCATATGTCAGGCCGTAATGTTCCTCTATATACGCCAGGTTGGGCGGATAGTACCCTTCTATCGCATAGCAGTGGATGATATCCTTGCTTACCGCATCCGTCAGTATATCTTTCTGATCTCTGGACGATGTGGATGAAATATAGGATATCCCAAACAGAAAGGCGATGATGACTATCAGAAAGAACAGCACCGAGAAGTTCATCGACTCCTGTATTCTTTTTCGAAGGCCGGGTCGGTTGAATCTGTTCATCCGATACCTCCCATTACTCCCATAAGGGGAAGCATAACGGATAACAGGATCAGACATACGACTACCGACAGGATTATAACGAGTGTAGGTTCAAGAACGGATATGAGGTTTGTCATCTTCTCGTCTACTTCCTCATCATATCCGACCGCTATCTTTTCAAGCACCTTATCTACAGATCCGGTCCTGAATCCGACCGAGATCATCCTTGAATACATATTTGAAAAAATACCTGATGAACTAAGCGCATCGGCAAATGAAGATCCCGTTGCCATCAGTTCCTTGCTCTTGTTGATCTTCTCCACCATATCGGAGTTATCAACAAGATTTGAGACCATTGCAAGACTCTCATCAGTATCAAGCCCGGCACTCATCGTCAGAGCCATACCTGACGCGAACCTTCCGGCTGCAATCTTGTCATACAGGCCTCTGGTAGCCACAAACTTTGCAAGGAATCCGCGAAGCTTTGCCCTTCCAGCACTTGTCTTGGTCAGAATGAATATCCCACCGATAAGAACAGCTGCAACGATAACGATGACAAGAGCATATTTGCTGACGGCACTTCCAAAGTCAAGCATTCCCTTTGAAAAACCGGTCATCTCGGTTCCCAGCTGTCTGAACACATCATTAAAAATCGGAAGCACTTTGATAACAAGCACAAGTATGACAATGAGCATCATACCGACTATGAGCATCGGATACGTGACGGCACTCTTGATCCCTCTGGCTACGTTTTCCTCGCGGGTATAGTGAAATGCCAGTGCCCTCATAACCTCTTCGAGCTTACCTGACTGTTCACCTATCTCTATCATATCGAGTGCATACTTCGGGAAAACCCCGGATGCTTCTATCGAATGATGGAACGTATCTCCCTCATTACATTTGTCCAGTATTGTCTGAAGGATCTGCCTGCCCTCTTCCGTTGTTGCATCATCAAGCATTATCGAGATACCTTCCATAGGAGATATTCCCGCATTCAGTATCATGGCGATCTGATCGCAGAACATTGATAATTCCTGATTATTGAGAGTCTTTTTGGTGTTTTTACCGCTCATTGTGATCGATTCCCTCCTGGCAGTATTTAATAAATATACTTTGTTGTATAGTTACTTCCGTCGCCGATAAAACTCTTGGCGCTCTTTGTTTTGGCATTTGCCGCAAAAGTAGGATCCATAAGGGTCCAGTCAACTCCGTCGAATTCGATGATACCGTTTATCCAGCCCTCATCCTCTATATAT
>JBGUNV010000011.1:0-24608 GCA_045117595.1 Lachnospiraceae bacterium | reverse complement strand
CCGTGTTATCCTTAACGGACTGGGCAAGGATGCTGCTCAGGTTATCTCACGTATCAACGGATTCACATTTGTTGAGACAGAATATGATCCTTATACGAACACTGTTAAGGAAGTTTCCAGAAAGTGCTACAGCAAGGATGCTTCTTCACCCCGTGCAAAGGTTAACTGCTACGGTGCGAACGATGTATGTGAAGGCGTTGCCATCATGTGGAAGGAGAACGTTGACGTTTCGATCACCGGTAACTCAACGAACCCGACCCGTTTCCAGCATCCCGTTGCAGGTACCTACAAGAAGGAAAGACTCGAGGCCGGCAAGAAGTATTTCTCTGTTGCATCAGGCGGCGGTACGGGACGTACACTTCATCCCGATAACATGGCTGCAGGCCCCGCTTCCTATGGTATGACAGATACAATGGGACGTATGCATTCGGATGCTCAGTTTGCCGGATCATCATCTGTTCCCGCACACGTTGAGATGATGGGTCTTATCGGGGCAGGTAACAACCCGATGGTAGGTATGACCGTATCAACGGCTGTTTCGATCGAGGAAGCTGCTAAGGCAGGCAAGTTCTGATATTATAATGTAATGTGATCAAAGGGCTTTTCGCGATCGTGGGGGTTGCGAAAAGCCCTATTTTATAAGTATTGGGTAAAGGCATATATCATGAAATCCACATTGAAGAGAACCTGGGCCGAGATAGATCTGGATGCCCTGGCATATAATTATAAAAAGATACGTGAGCATACAGGTGAGGGCGTCAGGTTCCTCGGCGTTGTTAAGGCGGATGCATACGGGCATGGAGCGGTAATGGTAGCGGAGAAGCTTCAGAGTCTCGGGGCTGATTATCTGGCGGTTTCCTCTATCGATGAAGCTATGGAACTGCGGTATAACGGGATTACCATGCCTATACTGATACTCGGACATACTCCTCGCGAACAGGTGGACAGGCTTATATGTTTTAACATCACACAGGCTGTCACATGTGAGGCCAAGGCTGTTGAATACAGTGAGGAAGCCGTCAGATACGGCGGAACACTTAAGGTTCATATCAAGGTCGATACGGGTATGAGCAGGCTCGGATACATATGCGAAGGAGACTACTTTGAACATGGGGTTGACGGTATATGCTATGCATGCGGACTTCCCGGACTTGATGCGGAAGGTATATTCACACATTTTGCCGTCGCTGATGAATGTGATGACGAAAGCCTGGAATATACACGTCATCAGTTCAAACTTTTCATGGATGTGATAAAAGCCGTCGAACTTAAACGTGCCTGTAAGTTCACATTAAAACACTGTGCAAATACCGGAGCTACGTCTGACTGGCCAGAGACTTATCTGGACATGGTTCGTCCGGGGCTTCTTTTGTATGGATACGGTGAATTTGCTCAAAAGCTCGGATTAAAGCCTGTAATGACAATGAAGACGACCGTGAGTACGATCAAGATCTATCCTGAAGGTACCAGGATCAGCTACGGAGGCTTGTATATTACGGACAGATCAGCCAGGATCGGAGTGATTCCTTACGGATATGCCGACGGATTCCTAAGATGCCTGTCTGATAAATACAGTGTGGCGACATCAGAGGGCCCCGCTCCGGTGCGGGGGCGGATCTGTATGGATATGAGCATGATAGATCTTACGGATAAGCCGGGTGTCGGTGTAGGTGATGAGATTGAGATCTTCGGACCGGATAATCCGATAGAGAACATGGCTGATATGGCCGGTACGATCCCCTATGAGATAGTATGTGCGGTCAGCAAGCGCGTTCACCGTGTATATCTGGAAAACGGTAAAATTATACATTCCGAAGTAATGCTTCGGATGTGACATTTAATTGTCCTGACGGGGACGTACTGTCATCATGGAACTTCCCGGGGATTTTTGAAGTCTTATGCGGAACAGATCATGGTCCCACGCAAGTGCGAGACGTGCATCGGTTATCGGGAGTGTTTCAACCGCGGTTATCGATGCACCAGAGAATGTTATTTCGCAATCTCCGAGAAGATAACTGTCTTCCGTATCGGAAGGTCTGATCTTTTCATATGTTATAAAATTTAATATAACATCAGTACAGTCAGTCGTATCCGTAACCGTGACCGTTTCTGATGACGGATCTAATGATACGAATCGTCTGTAAGTGATCTTTTCGGGCTTATCCGGCAACGGATAGGCTTTTTCAATGTTCATGGATATGCTTTTTACCGTATCATCGAGACGGCAGTCGATATCTGTTGCCCTGTACTGTTTACCTGCATTCTGATCAAGTCCCGTTATCGTAGGGAGATTGTGGAATGAGGACTGCATTGTCCAGATATCATATCTGTCCGCCGAAAAGGTCTTGCGGGAATATGTTTCAACGCCTATATCAACAAAAAGCGGTTTTTCATCCATATACAAAGTGAAGCTTCCGGTATCGTTGTGATTATGATTGTCATCGTTATCACCGGCCTTTACCGCCAGAACGAATCGGGAGGATCTTGCAATCATAAGACCGACGCTTGGATAGAATATATCATTAACAGTATGCCGGGGGTTTGAGGCATTTTCATCATGAAAACGTATTGCTTCACCTGTATATACGGTAGTCAGCAGCCGATAGTATAGATTCATTTTCATACTGTCATCATAAAACAGATCTCCCCGATTCAGATCCTTATAAACATCATCTGCGGATGTCTCCATCAGCGAATCAAGATGACAGGTCCTGCCGAACAGGAATTCACGTACTCCCATCCTTCCGGCCCTGGCAGAACAGTCAGAGAAGTTTACATAATATTCCCCGCCGGCCCTGACATTTACAATATATGAAGCGATATTCCTGATCTTCGGCATATCCGGAAGGTCGGAGCATGCACCGTCTATAACCGTATTCAGTATATCCATACAATGAAAAAGGCATAGTCCCGCATGACGGTAGTACTGTGCGCCCTCGTCGCAGCAGCCGTCTTCGCCGTAATCCTTAAGAAAACAGTCAAGGCTGTAGGCAGCCTGTTTAATGACCTTTTTTCGGATATCATCATCAGTCGGGAGAGTTAATACGGTAAGCAGGACATTTTGGGTACACCACGGTGTCCAATTGCACATGGGTTCATCATCGTTTCCCATCCACCAGAAATGATCGTCTGTATATGGGATTATAAGACGCTCATTTAACACTTTAAGGATATGTCTGCCGATAACATCCGATACACTGTCGAGCTGTTCCTTTAGCATATAATATGTCATGGCAAGAAGAGCAGCTGTTTCACACGCAAACAGATCAAGAACCGGTCTTCCGGTGTCCGGGAGTATATGCTGGGGTGTATCTCTGATATAGGTATTATGGGCAGGCAAAGCCCAGCTGATCTCTTCGCTGATACAGTATATGCCGTTTATAATATCGTCGATGAACTTTCCCTCGCGCATGGCCAGTTCGGCAGTTACGAGAGTGCATAACCGGAAGCGCCTGGCAAAGTACAGTGCCTCAAATGCCGAACGATCCCCGGTCCTTACAAACTGCATGTAATCCACTGCGGATATGGTTTCATATGATGTATGAAGATATGCTTCGCCGTCCGATATCAGACGTTTGTGTAAAACTTCGGGTATATGCAGACCATTATCTTTTATCGAGTGGAACGGATCATATGAATGAACCGAACGGTCAAAAGAACCGATACGGTCAAGGAACGGTGTTTCGAATTTACTGTTGTGCATTTGGCCTCCTGATCACTGATGTATGGCTGTTGTCGCGGATAATGCTACGATTTAGAGATATATTCGGATGGTGTTATTCCCTGAATCTTTTTGAAGACCTTGCTGAAATAGAATTCGCTGCCGAACTTAAGTATATCCGCAACCTCGTACACTTTATGGTTTTCTTCACGAAGGAGCCTTTTGGCTTCCTCGATCTTGCATATGTTAATGTACTCGTTGAAGCCCGTGTCGTTGTATTTCCCGAATAACTGGCTCAAATATGAGGGACTGATACCGAATATTGCTGCGACTTCATTAAGTGACAGTTTATCGTGTGTATGTCCGTTAATGTATTTCCTGACATCGGATACGATCCGGTTCTTGTGATCCTTTCGTCTTTCTTCAAACAGTGCACACATGCATTTCCTGTATCCGTCCAACCATTCAATTATCTGCGATACAGAATTCATACGGTACAGCGACAAATATGAATCCGGTGTATCGCCGAAATACTCGTTGAGCACATCCTCGCCGTCAGGCAGGATTGAGATCGACAGGTATAACAGATTGCTGGCAAGATCCAGGGCCTGCACATAATGCTCGGGATGCTCCTCAAGAAGTAAACTCAGGCGGGAGACGGTATCGGACAGAAGAGCAGGATCATATTCTTCAAAAGCACGAATGAGGTCTTTTTTGACCAGTGATATATTGAACGCATCGTGTGACTGGGCATTTCCTCTTTCAGGACTTTGTACGATCGGTGTGTCATCATCTGATCTTCTGAACGCGGATCTTGCGAACTGGAATGAATCGCAAATAGACATGGGAGACGATACGGTTGTTCCGATCCCGCATCGGATCGTAACGTTATAGTAGTTATGAACACTTGTAAATACGCGTTCGAGCAACGGGGCAGGTTCGGGAAGTTCATCATCCGCACAGATGATAAGGGCAAAATGTGAGTTATCAAGTGTGATCATATGACACTTTACCGAACGGTCTATAAGGTTTGCCATCATCCTGACACTTCCCGAAAACAGGGCAGTATGCTGTGCATATGTTAATGAGGAGTTCTGGGCTGACAGTAATTCTCCGTAACAGCAAACATATTGTCTGTGATCAAAATAAAGATCAAGGTCTTTCGCCTGAAGGGAGAACTGTTCTTCAGACTCGAACAGATCATGCAGCAGACTTATCATAAACTTCTCGCGCATACGATACAGGAAAGAAGAACCGGAAGTTGAGGCCTCGGTTCCACGGTCATTTAAGGGACCTATATGCTCAATGGCGCGAAGCATGGCATCCCTTAACATTTCCTCAGTCAGTTCAACCTTTACAAGATATTCCAGAGCATTATAAGTTATGGCCTGTTTTGCCATCCTGAAATCCTCATAACTTGTCAGCATTATAAAGACAGGATACTTTTTTCCGTAGCGCTCCCGGCATGTTCTGATCAGCTTCAATCCGTCCATAACAGGCATTTTGATATCTGTCAGCACAATATCAGGCATATTTTTTTCCATGCTTATCAGGGCTTCTTCGCCGTTGCCCGCCGTATCCGTCACCTGAATATCCATCCGCAGGGATTCGATCATAGATCTGATACCTACAACGGACAGTGGTTCGTCATCCACGATCAGTATTTTGTACATCTTCACTTCTTTCCGGGATCATAACCCTGATATTTGTATATTTTCCTTCTTCGCTTTCAATGAAGAGGCCGTATTTTTCTCCGAATTCATATTGCAGACGCTTATGGACATTACTGATGCCGATCTCCTTGAAGAATTCAGACCGGTTTTCACCCTCACGGTCGGTAAGAAGTGTCCGGCACTGTTCGTCGGGAATTCCTACGCCGTCATCCCTGACATCGATACAGATATCCCTTGTATCGTTTGTACCCGGAACATAGTATGCATGAAGATCAATAAGACCCGTACCTCCCTTGGGTTCGAGACCGTGGAAGATCGCATTCTCGACGATCGGCTGCAATGTGAATTTGAGTATCTGTGCTTTCATGATATTATCATCGTCAACTCTTACGTCAAGTCTTATCATGCCGCCGTAACGGAGGTTCTGGATAGTAAAGTAATGTTTTACAAGTGATAATTCCTCCGATATCGGTACCAGAAGAGATGTGCCCTTGGATATGCTTCGCAGCAGCGAGGCAAGGCTTGTCGTCATCTCGGTGATGCCCGTAGCTCCCTGGGCCTGAGACATCATCTTGATCGAATTGAGGGTGTTATACAGAAAATGAGGATTTATCTGGCTTTGCAGCATCTTATATTCGAGATCACGCTTTTGCTTCTCGTTTTCAACGCGGCTGTCGAGAAGTTTTGACACATTTTCCGACAGATCGTTTATACCTTTGCCTATCTCACCTATCTCATGATCGGCTTCGATCGAGTCGTCTCTTGAAAAGTCACCGTCAGATATCTTTCCGATCTTCTTACGTATTCGTGACAGGGGTTTATGGATCAGATCATTCATCATCTTGACCATGATGAGACCGATGGCGATTATACCGATCAGTATAGCCAAAAGGATGAGTATGAAAAGCCTCATCTGTCTGGCGGATTCCTGAACCGATACTGTCTGGGCCAGATAGCACCCGTTCATAAGGAGAGGATAGACTATTACGGTTCTTTTCCCCTCCGGGGTAGCGATCCTGTAAACATTTGCACCGCCTGCGGATGTATCTGATATATCTTCAAGAATATTGTATTGCGGCTCGATCTCATTTAAGGAAGTATCATCGAGCTGATACAGATGTTTGCCCATCCCCAGATAAAGACTGCTTCCGGGCTCTCTGTAATATGAAGGCACCTTGGATGTTATCATGTCACCGGATATCTCCATATACAGATAACCGCCCGTATTGGAACGGAAACGGTAGGAGATGGGCCGTATGATCGGGATAACGTATTTACTTGTCTTACCGCGAACTAACGGATCTGCTATCAATCCTTCGGAAAAATCATAATCATCGGCAGACAGCATATAAGAAAAGAACGGAAGATGCGGTATCGCATCGGCAAGATTTACGGATGTGGAGTAGCTTGTCTGGCATGCCTGCAGGTAATGGTCATCAGTTGCTATGACTACGCGGGGGATATATCCGTTTGAAGCATTATTCTGATATTCCTCATACAGCCGGTCATGGGTCGAAACGCTCATTAATGTTCCGGGGTCCGGACTTGCCTTGATATATTCGGCTATAACGGAACTTCCCTGACAGAAACGGGCCATCCGGTATACATCCTGAATGTTTTCGTTGATGGAATCCCCGAGCATTTTCAGATTTGACTCGGTCGAACTGATCAGACTGCTCTGCATGTATTTATTAAAAAAGAAATAACTGGCAGCAGCGATAACAACACACATTCCGAGAATACTCGAAAGTGTGATGAACATGATCCGTCTCTGGATTTTTCCGCTTTTAAGGGCATTTTCCGTATGCATAGGGACATTATATCATAATATGATATGATAATTATGACCGAAAACATGCTGATAAAAAAATAGTATATGAAATATAAAGAAATTACATATCCCATTTCGGACCGGTCATCATTTTCCATAATTTTTTTATGAAATAAGAATTTATTTCATGTTTATCACAAACAGAAACTGATATGGTATGTATTGTAGGCCACACCCTCTATATCATGTATCGAATATGCGGTGTGACACCAATATTAAAGGAGGATATCATATGAAAAAGAAAGTTATCAGTTTGATGATGAGTGCTGCAATGGTTGCTACATTACTGGCAGGTTGTGCAGCAGCACCTGCTGCACCCGCACCCGCACCTGCAGCCGAGGCACCTGCAGCTGAAGAGCCTGCAGAGCCCGAAGCTCCTGCGGAAGAAGAAGCTCCCGCAGCTGAAGAGGAAACAGCAGATGCCGGTGAACCCGTTACCTTGAAGTGGGCGATCTGGGATGAGAGCACAACACAGTACTGGGGCGATATCAAGGCTGCTTATGAAGCCAAGAACCCCAATGTAAAGATCGAAATGGTAGATCTCGGATCACAGGATTACATGACAGTTCTTGCAACTGAATTATCAGGAACCGGAAGTGATTTTGACGTTGTTACGATCAAGGACGTTCCCGGATATGCAACACTCGTACAGAAGAATGCGATCATTCCTCTTGACGACTATATCGCAGCTGACGGCGTAGATCTTAAGCAGTATGCCGGTGCTACCGATCAGGTAGTAGTAGACGGCAAACTGTATGAGCTGCCTTTCAGAAACGATTTCTGGGTACTGTTCTACAACAAGGACATCTTTGATGCAGCAGGAGTAGATTATCCTACAAATGATATGACATGGGATGAGTATGACGCACTTGCAAGAAAGGTTACCGATACAAGCTTCGGGTCACAGATCTACGGTGCTCACTATCATACATGGAGATCAACAGTTCAGCTTTGCGCAGTTCTTGACGGCAAGCATACCATTCTTGACGGAACATATGATTTCATGAAGCCTTATTATGAGATGGTTCTCAATCAGGAGAAGGACGGCGTTTGCAGAAAGTACAACGATCTGAAGACAGAAGGTCTGCATTACTCGGCAGCTTTCTCAGGCGGAGATGTTGCAATGCTTAACATGGGTTCATGGTTCATCGCAACAATGATGACAAACCTTGCATCAGGCGAATATGATCCTTCACTTTGCGGTAACTGGGGAATCGTTAAGTATCCTCACGCTGAAGGTGTTGAGCCCGGTTCAACTCTCGGTACTATCACGGGTCTTTCTGTTACAACAGCATGTGATACACCCGATGCTGCATGGGATTTCGTTAAATGGGTAAGCGGCGAGGAAGGTGCTGCAGTTATGGCTTCATCAGGTAACTTCCCTGCTATCATGACAGACGAGGTCAAGACAGCTATCACATCACTTGAGGGATTCCCGACAGATGATGCTTCCAAGGAAGCTCTTAATGTATCAAATCTGTATCTGGAAGTTCCTTACGCTGCAAATGTATCTGAGATCAACTCTATCCTTGACAGTTATCATGGATCTATCATGACAGGTGAGATGAGTATTGATGACGGTATTGCGGCAATGAATACGGAAGTATCCGCACTGCAGTAAACATATTAACTTACGGTATGAAAGGTGGGACAGAAACTGCCCCACCTTTTTACCGGAATAAAGCATAAAGATGCGGCAGAGAGGTTGAAAAAGTGGGAAATATTACCGAGACTTCAAAAAACGCACAGATCGAAGAACTGCAAAATGCGCTGACGGAAACGATAGAAAAGGCGCGTAAGGAGCAGGATGATCGTGCTAAGAAAAAGCTTATACTGCAGATAGAGAAATACAACAGTCAGATAGATAAATTAAAGAGCGGAAGGCTGATAAGCCGTCAGACAAGACGTGATCTTATCGCCTATTCATTTATCGCGCCTAATTTTATCGGCTTTTGCGTATTTACACTGATCCCGATCGTGTTTGCGTTTGCACTGGCTTTTATGAAATGGGACGGCTCCAATCCGATAGCATTTGAGGGCTTTAATAACTTCAAAAGGCTGTGGACCGACACGTTTTTCAAAGCTGCCATGAAAAATACGATAATCTACTGTATAGGAACGGTGCCTCTTACCATGATCGCATCACTGGCTCTTGCCATAATCCTGAACCAGAAGGTTTTTGGCAGGGGTATATTCAGAACGCTTGCGTTTTTCCCTTATGTTGCTTCGCTTGTTGCGATAACATCTGTCTGGAAACTGTTGTTCCATCCCTCCAAAGGACCGGTAAATAACATTCTTTATACATTTTTTAATGTTGCACAGGAAGATCTGCCACAGTGGTTTTCGGGCGGATTGTGTGTAGTATCGATGATACTGTTTTCGGTGTGGAAGTATATGGGCTATTACATGGTCATATATCTGGCCGGACTGCAGGGTATCCCCGGAGAACTGTATGAGGCGGCGGCCCTTGACGGCGCAGGCAAGTGGAACCAGTTCAGGTACATCACATGGCCTCAGCTTTCATCCACGACATTTTTCGTTGTTGTCATGCTCACGATCAACTGCTTCAAGATATATGATGTTGCCGTGATGCTGGCGGGAGGAGGAAGCGGAGAACTGACAGTCTCTGCAACGGTTCTTGTTTACTATATCTATCAGAAGGCATTCATTGACTGGGATCTCGGATATTCGAGCGCGGTTGCCATGGTACTGTTTATTATGGTCCTTGTTGTAACGATCATCCAGTTCAGAGGACAGGCAAAGAAGGAGGCGGCGTAAGGATATGAGATCTGCACATAAAAAAGCCATTGTCGGAAAGATAATAGTTTACCTTCTGTTGATCGTTATTGCCATTGTCATGATCACTCCGTTCTTATGGATGTTTTCGGCAGCGATCAAAAGCGACAGGGAAGTGTTCAAGATGAATCCGTTCGTGTTTATCCCGAAAGTTCCCAAGTGGTCGAATTATATCGATATATGGACGAGGATACCGTTCGCAAAATTCGTCGAGAATACGGTATTTCTGACTGTTATAGTAACTCTGCTCCAGCTTCTTACGTCAAGTTTTGCCGCATATTCATTTGCAAAGCTGAGGTTCCGTTACAGAAACGGTCTGTTCCTTGCATATATCGCAACGATCGCCATGCCATGGCAGGTATATATGGTTCCGCAGTTTATACTGATGAGAAGAATGGGACTGAACGATAAACTGCTTGCGATAATCTGTCTACAGGCATTTTCCGCGTTTGGAGTGTTCTTGATGAAACAGTTTTACGAAAGCGTTCCGGATGATCTGTGTGAGGCTGCGAGGATCGACGGTCTGAGCGAATATCAGATATACAGTAAGATAATGCTGCCGCTGTCCAAACCGGCTCTTGCCACACTTGTCATATTTACATTTGTAAATACATGGAATGATTATCTCGGCCCTTTGATCTATCTGAAAACGCAGGAAAAGAAGACGATCCAGCTCGGACTGAAAATGTTCATTTCCCAGTATTCGTCGGATTACGGACTGATAATGGCAGGATCGATGCTGTCACTGATCCCGGTACTTATCGTGTTCCTGTGCTTCCAGAATTATTTCGTGGAAGGTGTCGCCAATACGGGACTGAAAGGATAGAAGATGGTAACTTTATCTCTGAAGATACTGGATAAAAATGAAAACACACTGGCAGTCGCGAGCGGTGAGGATTTTGTGGATCTGGTATATGCCGCAGCATATAACGAAGGAGATGTCATCGAATTACAGTCTTCCGAAAAGAATATTCATATCAACTGGATGGTTGATGATGCAATGCAGGAAGCTTTTGTATATGTGACGGATACTGTAAAGTATGACATACCTTTCGGTGAGGCAAGGATCAGCTGCTCACCGAAGGTTTTTTCGGGAAACAGACATTATCTGTATGCAAAGGTTGCCGAGTCCGAAGAGGTGGCAGCCTACAGGAATCTGGCATTAAATCCGGCGGATCAGCACAAGTCTGTTCCGTGTTATCCCCATGCAAGCGCAAATGTTGAAACCAGGGGAGAGAGCGTTTTTGCCGCCAAGAATGCCATAGACGGAGTAAGAGCGAATCTGTCACATGGAGAATGGCCGTATGAGTCCTGGGGTATAAACAGGCGTGAAGATGCAACCATGAAGCTGGAGTTCGGGCGCATGATATGTACTGACCGCATAGTATTATATACCCGTTCCGATTTTCCTCACGATAATTACTGGACAGAGGTGACTGTTGAATTTTCAGACGGAACGAGTGTGAAGATACCGCTTGAGAAAACAGCTGTTGCCCAGGAATACCGTTTTGAGAAGAAGATAATCGATCAGCTCATACTGAAAGATCTGAAAAAATCAGAAGAACCGTCACCGTTCCCGGCACTTACACAGATAGAAGTTTACGGAACTGTGTGGAATGAAAATGAAAAAAACTGAAATAAACAAAATGGAAAAATATGAAGAGATAGGATCTGCCGATATTGCGGCAGGTCTTGATTTTGCCTGCCAACAGATCGTATCGGCCCTTCTGGATTTTACCGAAATGTTTCAGCCGGCATACAGCATTGATAATTTTTATAAACCGTCCGGAAATGATGACTGGACAAACGGATTCTGGACGGGAGAGATATGGCTGGCATACGAGTATTTAAAACGGAGGCATCCCGATAATGCAGTTGATATGGAAAAACTGCATAAAGCAGGATCGATCCAGGTACAAAGCTTTAAAGACCGTATCGAAAAGAAGATCAGTGTAGATCATCATGACATGGGATTCCTGTATTCGCCGTCATGTGTAGCGGCATATAAGCTTACGGGTAACGAGGATGCAAGGTGTGCTGCGATAGCTGCCGCAGATCAGCTTCTTACAAGATTTCAGCCGGTCGGAGGATTTCTGCAGGCCTGGGGCCCGATGGATCAGAAGGAAAATTACAGGCTTATAATAGACTGTCTGTTAAATGTTCCTCTTTTGTTCTGGGCATCCGGTGAAACCGGTGATGACAGATACAAAAATACAGCCCTGAAACATATACATACCGCTGTTGCAAATGTTATATGCGAAGACGGCAGTACATGGCATACATTTTTCTTTGATCCCGTAACCGGTGAGCCTGACCACGGAGAGACCTGTCAGGGATACCGTAACGGCTCGGCGTGGTCACGCGGACAGGCATGGGGTATATACGGTATGGCTATGGCTTACAGATACACCATGGACCCTGAGTATATAGAACTTTTTTACCGTGTGGCGGATTATTTCATGGAACATCTGCCGGATAATCTGATACCTTTCTGGGATCTCGAATTTACCTCATGGACAGAAGCAATGCTGCAGAAGGATCCGCAGCCGCGCGATTCGTCTTCGGCATCAATTGCCGCATGCGGAATGCTGGAAATGTCAAAATATCTGGCAAAAGATATGGCAGATCTGTACAGGGGATACGCCAGAAAGCTGTTAAAAGCTGTATATGATATATGTGCTGTACACGACCATAATATATCAAACGGCCTGGTCCTTCACAGTACATATTCCAATCATTCCCCTTATAATACATGCAACCACTACGGAGTGGATGAGTGCAACTTATGGGGCGACTATTTCTATATGGAGGCGCTGACGCGTCTTGACTGTGACTGGGAGGTATACTGGTAGATTGAAGGGAAGCAGTTTTCTTGATACTGACGATCTGAACAGCAGGGATGACTTTGCAAGGTTACTGTTTGGCATTCTGGAACCGTTAAGATCACGTTATTATGACACCTGTACCGGGATAAAATGTGACAGGGTCTTTGCGCATTATGATTCCGGCGCCGCAGATATGGAAGCATTTTCTAGGCCCTTGTGGGGACTGGTACCGTTCTGGGCAGGAAGTATGGATCATGATCCATACAAAGAAGGCGCGCCAGATTTTGAGGAGATATACCGTAAGGGACTTTGCAGCGGAACAGATCCGGCATCAGAGGGTTACTGGGGCGAGTGTAAGCCTTTTGACCAGCGTTTTGTTGAGATGGCAGCCATCTCGTACGGAATGCTTTTTGCGCCGCAGATCATATGGGACCCGCTTGATGAGAACGCAAAAAAGAATCTTGCGGATTATCTTAACAGGATAAATGATAATGAACTTCCGGTATGTAACTGGATATTGTTTGCCGTACTTGTTAACATAGCCCTGAAGAAATGCCGGATGCCGTATCGGCCGGATATGCTCGAAAACTATCTGAACGGTCTCGAGACATTTTATCTTGGTGACGGTTGGTACTGTGACGGAGATTCCGGACAGAAGGATTATTACATATCCTTTGCGATACATTTTTACTGCCTTGTCTATGCAAAGGTGATGGAGCATGAAGATGAGACAAGGAGCAGATCATACAGGCAGCGTGCCATGGATTTTTCACGGCAGTTCATATACTGGTTTGATACGGATGGTGATGCGATACCTTTCGGAAGATCACTGACCTATCGTTTTGCACAGGTAAGCTTTCTGTCGGCATGTCTTATGGCGGATCTGGAACCTTTTCCGCTTCCGGTTATGAAAGCGCTTATAACAGGGCATCTGAGAAACTGGCTGAACAGAGACATCTTCGATCAGAACAGGATGCTTACGATCGGTTACGGATATGCCAACCTTCATATGAGCGAGCGATATAATGCACACGGATCTCCCTACTGGGCAATGAAGACGTTCGCATTTCTGATGCTTCCCGATGATCATCCTTTTTATAAGGTTACGGCTTCGCTCGATAAGTATCCGGTATGGGAGCACAGATTAAGCAGCCAGAGATATGCGGATATGCTCATATACCATTATGGCAGTCATACAACGGCTTTTGTTCCGGGAGTATACAGCCCGCAAGGACACGGTCATATTGTTGAAAAATATTCCAAGTTTGCATATGACAGTAAGTTCGGAATAAGTGTCAGCCGCTCCCAGTATGAACTTTGTGAATGTGCACCGGACTGTATGCTTGCTTTTCTGATAGACGGATATGTCTATGTTCGGAGGATATGTGAAGATCATATGGTAACCGATATTTCGGTTATATCCGTGTGGAGCCCTTACCCGGGAATAAAGGTAAGAACGACCGTAACTCCGGATGAAAACGGTCATGCACGACTGCATGAGATAGAAAGCAGTATCGACTGTGTCGCGATCGACAGCGGTTTTGCCATAAGGCGGGATGATACGGAAACTGTAGATATTAAGGCAGAAGATAAAAAAAATGTCAGTTGTGTTACAAATAAATATTGCGAATGCACGGTGACAGGTCATATGATAGACGGAGAAGAAGATGATGTAACAGCCCGATCATATATCGCGGATCCGAACACACACCTTCTGTACCCGAAAACACTGATCCCTGCCGTAGAGTACAGGATCAGAAAGGGTAAATGTATCATAAATACCGAAATAAAAAGTAAATGGTATCATATACCGGATAAGGAGGAATAAAACATGGAAGTAAGAACGGCTGCATCGCCAAAGGATGTTAAGTACTATGACACAACAAGACTCAGGGAGGAATTCCTGATACCTGAGGTTTTCAAAAAAGATGAGATCACACTTGTCTACAGTCATGTTGACAGGATCATTACCGGTGGTGCAATGCCTGCAGGTAAAGAACTGAAACTCGATGCGGCAGATGAGCTCAGAGCTGAGTATTTCCTTGAAAGACGTGAGATGGGTGTCATCAATATCGGCGGAAACGGTTCGATAAAAGTTGACGGACGTACATATAAGGTGGCTCACAGAGAGGCTATGTACCTCGGTATGGGTACACGTGAGATATCATTTATGAGCGATGATGCATCTGCTCCTGCCAAATTCTACATCAACTCAACCCCCGCACACAGAACATGCCCCACAGTACTGATCAAGCAGGAGGGAACACCTGAAGAAGGAGTTGTTATCGTTAAGGATGAGAATAAGGTCCATCTCGGTTCGCTTGAGGAATCAAATGTCCGGACCATATGTAAATATATACTTCCCGGTCAGGTGGAAAGCTGTCAGCTCGTTATGGGTATGACACATCTGGAGCCCGGAAGTGTATGGAATTCCATGCCTTGTCATACACATGACCGTCGTATGGAAGTATATCTGTATTTTGAAGTTCCCGAGGACGGTTTTGTCATGCATTACATGGGAGAGCCCGATGAGACCAGACATATAGTTATGAGAAACGAGCAGGCGGTTATATCTCCGAGCTGGTCCATCCACTGCGGATGCGGGTCTTCAAATTATACTTTCATATGGGGAATGGCCGGTGAAAACCAGGTGTTCTCGGATATGGACAACGTAACTACTGATATGCTGCGTTAATATTGATCTGATGGAGGAAATATAAATGAATATCTTGAACAGTTTTTCACTTGAAGGAAAGGTTGCATGGATCACCGGAGCTTCATACGGTATCGGATTTGCCATTGCAAGCGCGTATGCCGAAGCGGGAGCTACGATCGTATTTAATGATATTAATCAGGAACTTGTAGATAAGGGTCTGAAGGCTTATGAAGAAAAGAATATAAAGGCCCACGGTTATGTATGTGACGTAACTGATGAAGATGCCGTAAATGCACTTGTAAAGAAGATAGAAGCAGAAGTCGGTAAGATAAATATCCTTGTCAATAATGCAGGTATAATCAAACGTATACCCATGTGTGAGATGAGTGCAGAGCAGTTCAGACAGGTCATAGATGTGGATCTGAACGCGCCGTTTATCGTATCAAAAGCGGTTATACCCGGTATGATCGAGACAGGAGGCGGCAAGATCATAAATATCTGTTCCATGATGTCGGAGCTTGGCAGAGAAACGGTTTCAGCATACGCAGCTGCCAAGGGCGGGCTTAAGATGCTAACCAGAAATATCGCTTCGGAATACGGTAAATACAATATCCAGTGTAACGGAATAGGACCGGGTTATATAGCAACACCGCAGACAGCTCCCTTACGTGAGAAGCAGCCTGACGGCAGCAGACATCCTTTTGATTCGTTCATTATCAGCAAAACACCGGCAGAACGTTGGGGAAGTACGGATGATCTGATGGGACCGGCTGTATTCCTTGCATCCGCGGCTTCTGATTTTGTCAACGGACATGTCCTGTACGTTGACGGCGGAATACTTGCATACATCGGTAAGCAGCCGGGTTAAGAGCGAAGGGATTCGGGCAGATACATGTACCACAGATATCCGTTCCGGCCTCTTTCCTTGACCTCATAAAGAGCAGTGTCGGCGCGCTTTTTAAGTACAGACAGTTCATCTGCATCATAAGGAAAGCGTGCGGCACCGGATGAAAAACTGACGGAGAATTCCGCATCTTTATCATTTACAACAGGCAGAACAAAGGAGCTTAAGTCTTCATTGGTCTGCCTTATTTTTACCGTGACCTCATCTGTGCTGTCCATCTCAGTAAGTACAACGAACTCGTCACCGCCAAAACGCGAGATCAGGCCTTTTTGTGAAAAGTTTTTTTTCAGTGCTTCGGAAAAGGCGATCAGGTATTTATCTCCGATATTATGTCCGTACCGGTCATTTACCTGTTTGAAATAATCAAGATCAAAGAATACAAGTGCACAGTCTTTGCCCTGATTCAGCCATTTAGCGGCCGTTATGTCGAAGGCACGCCTGTTTAGAACACCGGTAAGCGGATCATGCGTTGACAGTCTCTCGAGTATCTCACTGTCTCTTTTGGACATCCTGTACATGTTGGCAATGAGCACTATGACAACAAGAAGCAGGACAGCAAGGAAGTAAAGAACATAGTTTCTGAATGTATGCATTGTTGCGGAAAGCGTATTACCGGGGATACGGACAACAATATACCATCCGGGCATACTCTCTATCCTTGAACAGTGCTGTGAATAAAATGTGTCACCGACCGAATAACTTATCCCTATATCATTTTCATTTACACGTACTCGTTCAAGCCAGTTATTGTAGACGGCTTTATCCTTATCATTAACCGTCTTCATGGTAAGATAGGCATTCGCCCAGCTTCCGGTGACATGTTCATCCGGGCCCGCACACTGTATTATATTGGCGGATTCCGCGTTCATAAGCCATATCTCCACATCATCTCCGAGAGACCGGGTTGCGGCAACATTTTGCAGTTCATTCAGTTTATGTGTTGTAAACATATATCCGTGACGATCGTTACCGTATCTGAGTATGGCGAACATGGTTATGACAGGCTGACCGTATACGGAAGAACGGTACGGTGCGGATATGGATACGGGATTGGCATGTGCGGCAACGTTCATCAGATCCCATTTTCCAAATTCCTGCAGTTCCTCATCGGTAGCATATTTTTTGCCTGACTGGTCTATGAAGCCCGCACTCATATAATCAGCGTCAACATTATTGATTATGGTCTCATATATTTCTTCGGGGGTGGCGAAATTCTGTGATGACAGTAATACAGCCATATCATCGGCTGATTCGGTCATGGATTCGATGGAAGAACTCATCTTTTCGGTCATGATCGTACACAGTTCGGCGGAAAGCTGCTGGTCATGACTTGATATCAGCTGGTTAAACGCAAGTATCAGAAGAACAGTGGCGCCGACAAATACAGCAAGACTGATAATGAAAGCCCACGTAAACGGTTTGCTTCCTTTTAACAGAGCTGTGTCATCTTTATTTATGATAGTTTCTTCTTTTTTCATATTATCAGTTCAGAGAGAGGATCTCGCTGACCTCCGGGTTTGAAAGAGTTTCGCTGTTGACGGTTACAACTCCTGTATCAACGAACCTTAGAGGTGGTGTTTGCCCGCTAAGGATCTGAAGCGCGGAATCAACGGCATAATATCCCATGTAATATTGCCGCTGTAATATGGTTGAAGCACGATAATCAGGTGATTCTATAAGGTTTTTGATCTCATCGGAAAAATCAAAACCGACAACAGTCAGATCGGTACGTTCCTTTTCAGCGACCACCTGACAGAGGGCTCTGGTAGGACCGTTATTTGTGCCGTACAGTCCGACGACTTCGGGATGGGATGTAAGGAACTGATCGGCAATTACAAGGCCCTGGTCTACGTCGCCGTTACAGTTCATAATGTCTGAGATGATATTCCATTTGCCCGGTGCATTATTGGACCAATACTGATAAAATCCGGCAAGTCTTTCGTTGATAGTCTGGGAAGTAGCTGATCCGACCATTATACCGACTGACAGATCATCATAATTGGAGTATCCGGCTTCCTGAAGCTGTGAGATCATTTCCTTTGCGGCGTTCTGACCGGCAAAAAGGTTGTCGGTCATATAACATATGTCGAAATACTCCGTATTGGCTGCGGTATCTATAAGTACCACAGGAATACCGAGATCATGGAGTCTGTTGATATCGGAAGACAGTTCAATAGAATCATCGGGAGCAAGAATCACGGCATCCGGTTTTTGTTCGATCGCTTCTTCAATAAGGATCTTTTGTCCCTGCCAGTCGGTTTCCTTATTTGTTCCTCCATAGTAAACATTACAATGAAGATCATCACCGGCGGCTTTTACACCGTTAACGATGACCTGCCAGTAACTCGAATCCATTACCTTAATAATAAGATAGATATTCGTCTGCCCTTCCTTGATGTTTGTTAGAGGTTCAAAATGGGAAATGTTCACGGGAACATCGCTGACCTTTGTCTCCCCGGCAGAGCCGCAACCGGACAATAAGAGGAGAAAAATCAACGATATTAAAAAGAAAAATGATATTCGTTTCATGATTCTGTTATTTAAAAGAGGAGAGTATATATTAGAAAATACCACAACAATTATCACTTTGCAAACAATAAATGACTGTTAAAACCGGTTAATTTCTGTATATCGTCAAGTTTAACTAAATTTCAAATTCGAATCTGTAAAATATTCCAACTTTACTACTGACATGCTAGCATGTTATAGTCATACCGTAATTAACATGTTAGTCCGCACGGACACATAAATCATCTTAAACAGGAGGAAAGTTTATGAAGAAGAGAGTATTATCCGTCATTCTGGCTGCAACAATGGTTGCATCCATGCTCAGTGCATGTGGCCTTCAGGCTGCTCCCGCACCGGCACCTGCTGCTGAAGCTTCGAAGGAGGAAGCTCCCGCAGAAGAACCCAAGGAAGAAGCTGCACCCGAGGAAGCACCCGCTGAGGAACCTGCTGCTGAGGCAACAAGTGATGCTCCGGCTGCAAATGATCCCAAGGTTACATTTGTTATGGCAGAAGTTAATCCTCTTGACACGATCGTTGGTCAGATGGATACGAAGTTTAAGGAAGAAGTTGAGAGACTGTCAGGCGGTTCTGTCGAGATAGACCTTCAGGCAGGCGGCGTTCTCGGATCAGAGAATGATGTACTTGACACAATGCTCGGTGGTGGCGGTACGATCGATATTTCACGTATTTCTGCATTCTCACTTACAAGTTATGGCGGAGACAAGTCACTCCTTCTGTCATTACCTTATACATTCGTAAGCAGAGATCATTTCTGGAATTTCGCAACAAGTGATCTTGCAGATACATTCCTTAATGAGCCCCAGGAGAACGGCGCAGGCGTTCGCGGCCTCTTCTATGGCGAGGAAGGATTCCGCCATTTCTTCGCAGTTAACCCGATCAACACGATCGATGATCTTAAGGGTTGGAAGATCCGTGTTTCAAATGACCCTGTTATGAACGGTCTTGTTGAAGGACTTGGCGCATCTCCTACAGTTGTTGCTTTTGGTGAGCTTTATTCAGCACTTCAGACAGGTGTTGTTGACTGTGCAGAACAGCCTATCGCCAACTATAAGTCAAATGCTTTCCCTGAGGTTGCCAACAACATTATCCTTGACGGACATACACTTGGTGCCGTTGAAGTTGTTATCACAGACGAAGCATGGGCAAAGATGACACCCGCACAGCAGGATGCAATGATGGAAGCAGGCAAGCTCGCTTCACAGTACTGCCGTGAGATCTCTCAGGACAAGGAGAACGAAGTTCTTGAGCAGCTCAAGTCAGAAGGATGTAACGTAGTTGAAGTAACAGATATCAAGCCCTGGCAGGATGCTGTTGCAAAAGTTATTGACGACAACGTAAACACAGACGAGCTTAAGGATCTTTATCAGAAGATACTTGATCTGCAGTAATAACCGTCAAAACAGTTTGGTTAGAAAAAAGGGGGCACTTAAAAGGTGCCCCCGTTTTAAAAGAAGGTAGGAGCCATGTTTGAAAGATTAGACAAGATAAAACCCGCATATGATGCGATATATAATGTGGTGCTGGTCATCTGCAAAGTATTCCTGATAGCGGATATACTGATCACCACGATGTCGGTTATGGGACGGTATATTTCGTTTATTCCGGACCCATCATGGTCCGAAGAGGTCGTTCTGACCCTGATGTCCTATATGGCCGTTTTGTCCGCGGCTCTTGCCATAAGACGCGGTGCCCATATAAGAATGACCGCATTTGACAGATATCTTCCGGAGAAGTTACTGAAGATACTGGATATTCTGGCCGATTTAATGGTATTTTCGTTTGCTGTGATAATGCTTGTAGTAGGAACGAAATATGCATCTACGATCGGCAGCAAGGGTACATATGTATCAATGCCGAGCGTATCAAGAATATGGATGTATCTGCCTGTTCCCGTTGCGGGAGTGGCAATGATAGTATTCGAACTCGAAACATTTTATTCACATATCAAATCGATCGTCCTCGGAACTTCCTATATGTCCGGAGCTGTTGAGGACAAGGATGATATATCTGAAGCACTTAAAAAAGCGGCCGCAGAAGAGGCTGAAATGAAGGGAAAGGAGGATAGGGCATAATGGATACTCAGACATTAGGAATTCTCGTATTGCTTGGAAGTTTCTTTTTAATGGTCCTGCTTCGGTTCCCAATCGCCTACGCGGTCGGAATCTCGTCGGTACTGTGTCTTCTGGCACAGGGGTTGCCGCTGTCAACGATGTGTCAGTATCTGGTTAAGGGTATCAGTTCGTTTTCGCTTATGGCGGTACCGTTTTTCATTACCATGGGTGTTCTTATGGGAACGGGAGGTATATCAGAGAAGCTGATAGCACTGGCTGATTCCTTCGTCGGATGGATGACCGGAGGAATGGCAATGGTTAATATCGTTGCATCTTATTTCTTCGGCGGTATCTCAGGATCTGCAGCTGCTGATACGGCATCTATCGGATCTATCATGATCCCTATGATGGTCGATCAGGGATATGATGATGATTTTTCAACGGCAGTAACGATAACATCATCATGTGAAGGTCTGCTCGTTCCTCCGAGCCATAATATGGTAATATATGCCATGAGTGCAGGTGGTGTATCGGTTGGTGCACTGTTCCTGGCAGGATATATACCCGGGGCGCTTCTTGCGGCGTCACTGATGATAGGATCATACATTATATCTAAGAGACGCAATTATCCCAAGGGTGACAGGTTCTCCTTAAAACGTCTCGGCAAACAGTTTGTGGCATCATTCTGGGCGCTTGCGGCAGTTCTTATAGTTGTAGTCGGAGTTGTTGCCGGAATGTTTACAGCAACGGAATCCGCAGCTATAGCTGTAATCTACAGCCTTATCGTATCGGTATTCATTTACAAGGGACTTGACTGGAAGGGTGTCTGGAAAGCTCTGGACAAGTGTATTGATACATTATCCATAGTACTGATCCTTATTTCAACGTCCGCAATATTCGGATTCTGTCTGACCAGACTGCATGTTCCGGATATGGCCAGTCATGCGATACTCGGTGTTTCAACAAATCCTTATGTTATCGCGATACTGATCGACCTTATCCTGCTCGTACTCGGATGTATTATGGATATGGCACCGATCATCCTTATCGCAACACCGATACTGCTTCCTATAGCTACATCGATAGGAATATCACCCGTTCAGTTCGGTATCATCATGGTACTCAACTGCGGTATCGGTTTGCTGACACCGCCTGTAGGCGCTGTATTGTTCATCGGTTCGGCAGTAGGACACTGTAAGATGGAAAAAGTCGTAAAAGCAACGCTTCCGTTCTATATCTGTATGATCATAACGCTGCTTTTGGTAACGTTCATTCCTTCTATAGCGATGTTCCTTCCGAATCTGCTCGGAAACTGAGAAATATGAATGACCGTTTCGAATACAGTTACAAGGTAAAAACATCAGATCTGTGGCAGGCTTCCATGTACTATGCCTATTCATCGTATATGGGTGTGGTAAACGCGGTGTTCATCGTATCGGCTTTTATACTTATTCTCAGCCGGTGGAATGATGCATCGGACCTTTTCAGGGCGATAATGGTTGTGCTCATCCTTTTGTTTACGGTGTTCCGGCCGGTCATAATATGGCTGCGGGCCCGTGCGATGCTTGGAGGCAGGCAGCGTGAACTTACGATTTCATTTTCACGGGAAGGGCTTGCCGTGATGGCAGAAGGTAAGAGCCAGTTAAAACCGTGGAGCAGTGTTCGCGGTGCGGTAAAGAAGCCTACCATACTGATCGTTTATATGGATGACGGAAACGGATATATACTGAGAAACAGCGTCCTTAAGGATACGAAGAATAAACTGTATGATTTTATCAATGCAATGAAAAAGTAAAGGGATATATGCCATGTATGTATTGAATAAGAATATAGAATATCGAAAAGTCGGTCCCGGAACCGTCAGAAAAGTCCTCGCATACAGCGATAATATAATGAATGTTGAACTCAGGTTTGATAAGGGAGCCACAGGTGCGATGCATTCGCATCCTCACGAACAGATCGGTTATGTGATAGAAGGTACACTGATCTATAAGGAAGAAGGATGCGAGGCTGTTGAATTACATGCGGGGGATACCTATCTGGTTCCGCCTGATGTGATGCACGGGATAGAATGTGTTACGGATGTAAAGTTATTGGACATATTTACACCTATGAGGGAGGATTTTGTTTAGAATGGGTTACTCGCTGAACAATCAGACCTATGACAGACTTAAAAGGGATATTATGACCCTTGCACTGATGCCCGGCGAACCCGTTTCTGCTGCCAAGATAGCTGACAGATATAACGTCAGCCGGACTCCGGCAAGAGAAGCGATAGTCAGGCTTGAAACAGAGGCTCTTGTTGATATATATCCTCAGGTTGGAACAGAGATATCTAAAATAGATGAGATAAGGGCCAAACAGGAATGGTTTGTCAGACGGACACTTGAAATGGGAGTCATAGACGGATTGTTTGAAAATGTAACTGCTGACGATATTTCGAGCATGCATGAGTATTGTCATCAGATGGAACTCGTATCAGACAGACTGAGTGATCCGGATATGACATTTGAATACTTAAGAGGCGACAACGAATTTCATACGATAGCTTTTTATGTGGCAGGTCAAGCACTTGCTGCAAGTATTGTCGGTAATTCAATGACACATTATAACCGTGTGAGACTGCTTGTTGATATGGAAAATGCCAATAAGGACAGAACACTTGCAACACATGCGGCGCTTATCAGATGCATTGAAACAAGAGATAAAGAAGGCTATCGGACTCTTCTTACCAAACATCTCGGATATTTTGAAAGGGATATAGAAGACCTCAGAAAAAAAAGACCCGAGTTATTTAAAGAATAAAAAAGAACATCAGGAGGAGAAAAAATGGGAAGGATCGTTACTTTTGGAGAGATAATGCTGCGTCTGGCCCCGAACGGGTATTACAGGTTTTTCCAGGATGATCAGCTGCAGGCAACATTCGGAGGAGGAGAAGCAAATGTAGCTGTTTCCCTTGCGAATTTCGGTATGGATTCGGCATATGTTACCAAGGTGCCCGAGCACGCCATAGGTCAGGCTGCGGTTAACAGCCTTCGGTATTTCGGAGTAAATACGGAGTATATCGCAAGAGGCGGAAACAGGATCGGCATTTATTTCCTTGAAAAAGGCGCTTCACAAAGAGGAAGTGTATGCATATATGACAGGGCGCATTCGGCGATCGCTGAAGCATCTGCGTCCGATTTTGACTGGGACAGTATATTTGATGGTGCCGACTGGTTCCATTTTACGGGAATAACACCGGCTCTCGGCGGCAATCTGGTGGATATCTGCCTTGATGCCTGTAAAGCTGCCCATGCCCATGGCGTGAAGATAAGCTGTGATCTTAACTACAGAGGGAAACTGTGGACCAGAGATCAGGCGAGGGAAGCCATGACAAAACTCTGTGAATATGTGGATGTGTGCATATCCAACGAAGAAGATGCAAAGGATGTATTCGGTATAGAAGCCGAAGGAAGCGATATTACCGGCGGAAAGCTTAATACTGAAGGATATAAGTCCGTTGCAAAACAGCTGGCTGATAAGTTCGGATTCGAAAAGGTTGCGATCACCCTCAGAACTTCCATTTCGGCAAATGACAATGACTGGCAGGGAATGCTTTATGACGGAAACGATTACTGCTTCTCGAAGCAATATCACCTGCATATAGTTGACAGAGTCGGGGGCGGTGACAGTTTCGGCG
>JBGUNV010000010.1:0-11817 GCA_045117595.1 Lachnospiraceae bacterium | reverse complement strand
ATTTACCTCATGAAGTGCCGTACGAACAGCCAGCACGGAAGAATGCAATCCGTTGAAAACTTCGGCTTCCATACTGTTGGTAACCTTGATGGATGAGAAAACATAAATGAAAACACCAAGAACAACAACGGGAAGTACAGCGATCATGATAATCTTAGCACGTAACTTCATAAATCTTCTCCCTTTCCCCTGCATTATTTTGCTATCTCATATGAGATAAGCACTACTGTAATATTTTATACCAAAAATAATTCCACTTCAAGTTCCGTATAAACAAAAAGAAACGCCGATTGCTCAGCGTTTCCAATATCATTTAATGTCAGTGTACAACTACAACCGTTCCGATATTTACCATTCCGAATAACTGATCTGCAGCAGCGAACGGGATATTGACACATCCGTGGGATCCGTTCGATCTGTATATATTGCCGCCAAAAGATTTGCGCCATGAGGCATCATGGATACCGACGTTTCCGGCAAATCTCATCCATCTGTTGACCCATACATGCCATGTGGGGCCGGTAAGATATTTGCCCGGTACCTTGCTGTTGATCATGAACACGCCGGACGGAGTGCTTCTACCGGGGCTTCCGGTTACACACGGCGTGGAAAGGACCGGATTTCCGTCAACAAAATATGTGAGGGTCTGTGCACCAAGATTTACATCAACATAAGTTTTGGGCCCTTCCTCTCCGGGAACCATTGCTGCGGCTGCCTGTGCCGCCTGTCTTTCCTGGGCTTCCTTTAACGCCTGGGCTGCCTGCGCTGCATTTGCCTCCTGAGCTGCCTTTAAAGCCTGGGCCTGGGCTGCCTGAGCCGCCTGAGCTGCCTTTGCTGCCTGGGCCTGCTGTACCGCCTGCGCTCTCTGTGCTTCCTGTGCCGCTCTTGCAAGTTCCGCGAGCTGTGCCGCCTGCGCCGCCTGAGCTGCCTGAAGCAGTTGTGCCACCTGGGCTGCCTGCGCTGCCTGGGCTGCAAGCTCATCAGGTGTCGGTTCTGCCGGTGCTGCCTCCGGAACAGATTCAACTGCTGCCATATCAGGTGTTATCTCCAATCCCCAAACGGCAACCGGGCTGACCACAAACAATACAGCCGCAACCGCCATTGCGGAACAGATACTGACTAACTTATGCATTCTTATCCCCCTTCAATCATATGGAAAATTATCTTGTGATTATCCGACAATATTTTCAACGATTCCATGTATATTGTCAATAGGGAATATCCACGTATTCGACCATTCATTCTCCGACTTTTTTTATGAAAAGTTCATATGTACCGTCACCGTTCTCACGAAGCTCCAGTACCTCATGCCCTTCTTCCTTTATGCTGCGGGGCACATTCTGCACCGGCTCACCGTCGTTTAAATGAACCTGCAGTATCTGTCCTTCATCCATCTCCTCAAGAGCCACCTTGGTCTTTACAAATGTTATCGGGCATGTAACGTCTGTGATGTCGATTATCTCATCAACTTTTATCTCATCATTTGCCATCTTTTATTCCTCCACAATGATCAGTTCTTCTTTTCTGACGGTTTTACTGTCATCTTTTTTCTCTATACAAAAAGCATTCAGCACAGGAGCATCCCAATTTTCGAGAGACAGTATCAGATAACTGGCCCTGCTGTCATTTGCCAGCCTTATATCCTCTTCCGACGGACGGGATGGTGTTTCCGGATGTGAGTGCCAGTTACCGAGAGGGGCCATACCGTTTGCCCTCATATCCTTAACAGCCTGAAGCTGCTCCTTAGGATCGATCGAAAAATGCTCATTTGTATGATCCGTGTTAGTGAGAAAATATACCTTTTCTATCACTCTCGTTCCGTCATCCCGATCCCTTCCGGCAATAAGACCGCATGCTTCATCAGGACTCTCCAGACGGGCATGTTGTATCATCTCATCCAGGTCGGATCGTTTGATAGTTATTTTCATATACCTGTACTCCGTTTCATCAACTGCAAACGATTATTGTTAACGATTTGATCCGGTCACATTTTCATATCACAGGCCGCCTGCTCATAGTCGATAAGTTCCGTTATAGTCGGTGTATCCGAGCATACCGCGCATCCCTTACCGCGGGGAGGCAGTTTTATCTTGTGAAACTCCATTTTAAGAGCATCATAGGTCAGGAGATACCCCGACAGCAGTTCTCCTGTACCTGTTATATATTTGACCGCTTCCATCGCCTGCATTGAACCTATCACTCCGCCCATCGCGCCTATCACTCCTGCCTGTTTGCAGGTCGGTACGGCATCCTTCGGAGGGGGATTCTTGAAAATACACCGATAGCACGGTCCCTCACCCGGAATTATCGTGGTAAGCTGTCCCCTGAACCTTATGATACCGGCATGGCTTAACGGTTTCCTTGCCATAACACATGCATCATTTATCAGAAACTTCGCCGGAAAATTATCGGTACCGTCCAGTATAAAATCATAATCTTTTATCAGATCCATAATGTTTGAGCTGCTGACAAAATCATAATATGTATTCACGGTAACATCCGGATTGATGGCACGCATCGTCTCCGCCGCGGAGTCAACCTTTCTTTTTCCGATATCATTTGTCGTATGGATGACCTGGCGCTGCAGGTTGGACAGATCCACAACATCCGCATCGGCTATACCGATCGTGCCTACTCCGGCGGCTGCCAGATACAGTGCCGCAGGAGCACCGAGTCCTCCGGCTCCGATTATCAGTACCCTGGCACCCAACAGTTTTTTCTGGCCCTTGGCACCTATCTCCTTCAGGATTATGTGTCTGCTGTAACGCTCGAGTTGTTCATTGGTAAATGCCACTGTTATCTTCCTCCTCCCATGAAGTACAGAAACTCCACTTCATCTCCTTCGGAAAGCTGATACGTATCAAAAGCGCCCGAATCGATAAACTCCTCATTTACCGATACAGTGACATACTGAGGTGTCTCAACGTTCTCCAGTTCAATGAGAGCCGCCACACTCAGTCCGTCCGCAACTTCCTTTTTTTCACCTGCTACCGTGATCTTCATCTGATCATTTCTCCTTTCAACTGAATATCTATATGATATAGAACCATTCCTCGCTCTGTCTGATCTCTTCCCTGACAATCTTCCTGTCATGTGACCGATATTCCATCTCGGGGTTCTTGATGCTGACCCTTGTATTGGCAGGAACCGATGACGTTATGAAAGTATTGCCTCCGATTATCGAATTCTCCCCTATCTCGGTGTCTCCGCCAAGGATAGACGCACCGGCATAGATCGTTACGTTATCCTTTATGGTCGGGTGTCTCTTTTTACCGGACAGTTTCTGTCCGCCCCTCGTTGAAAGCGCACCTATCGTCACACCCTGGTATATCTTGACGTTCCTTCCGATCACTGATGTCTCGCCTATTACTGTTCCCGTTCCGTGATCTATGAAAAAATACTTGTCGATCGAAGCACCCGGGTGGATATCTATTCCGGTTTCGGAATGCGCATATTCCGTCATAAGTCGCGGGATCACAGGCACCCTCAGTTTGTACAGTTCATGTGCCAGCCGGTATACCGTTATGGCCATAAGGCCCGGATATGCCAGTATGATCTCCTCGAAACAGCCCGCTGCCGGGTCTCCGTCATAAGCCGCCAGCAGATCGGTCTCAATGTATTCCCTTATTACAGGGAGTTTGTAAAAAAACTCCCTGCATATCCTGTAACTTTCAATACTGCGTTCTTCTTCGGTCATCGTCCCGCGGAGTTTACAAAAATCCAGGGCAAGATTGACCTGCTTGTTAAGGTGATAGAAGATATCCTCGATCGTTACGGCAAAACTGTTCCTCGGGTTATATATCTTGTGAGAACGGTCCCTGAAATAACCCGGGTAGATAATGCGGAAGAGATCATCAACCATCTTCCTGACCTCGGACTTGTCGGGTTTGTTGAAAATATCCGTCTCGTCTATGTTCCTGCGAAGCCGATAATCGGCCAGGACCCTTTGAACTATACCGTCTATCTCTTCTTCTCTGATGATATCTTCCATCTCATATCCTGTCTGCAGGTAATGCAAATACCTGCCGGTTCAAACTCTTACGCAAAGGTCCTCAGTACCCTTACCAGTGCATCCACATCATCCGGTGAATTGTAAAGTGCAAGTGTAGGTCTCACCGATCCCTCATAGCCGAAATGACGAAGCACCGGCTGTGCACAGTGATGTCCCGTCCTGACTGCTATACCGTATGAATCAAGTCTTCTGCCGACCTCTTCATCGGAATACCCGTCCAGTTTGAACGAGAGCACGGAAGCCTTGTTGAGGGCTGTTCCAATAAGTGTCAGTCCCGGAATGCGGGTCATCTCCTTCATCGCATACTGCAGAAGTTCATGCTCCCATTTGTACACGCATGGCATTCCTATCTCTGACAGATAATCAAGTGCCGCTCCGAGTCCGACCGCATCGGCTATACTGCCGGTTCCCGCTTCAAACTTGTTGGGTATGTCATTGTATATCGTCCTCTCAAACGTAACATCGGCTATCATATTGCCTCCGCCGTGATAGGGACGTGCTGCTTCGAGCAGTTCCCTCTTGCCGTATACAACACCGATCCCGGTAGGTGCAAATATCTTGTGTCCCGAAAAAACGAAGAAATCCGCATCGAGGGCCGAAACATTGACCGGTATGTGCGCAACGGACTGTGCACCGTCGATCAGGATACGTACACCGTGTCTGTGGGCAACCGCGATAAGCTCTTCAACCGGCGTTACGGTACCGAGTACATTTGACACGTGGGTTACCGCCACAAACTTTGTCTGTTTTGTAAACAGTTTCTCATATTCGGACATGATAAGCTGTCCTGTTTCATCACACGGTATGACCCTGATGACCGCTCCTGACTGTTGTGCTATCATCTGCCACGGAACAATATTCGCATGGTGCTCGAGTATCGATACGATTATCTCGTCACCGGGTGAAAGCTGTGGCAGAACATAGGCATTTGCCACAAGGTTTACAGCCTCGGTCGTTCCCCTTACAAAGATTATCTCGTCGGAAGAAGGTGCACCGATAAAATCCCTGACCGTATCTCTTGCGGATTCATATGCATCCGTTGAGCGTGCTGCAAGTGTGTGTGCTCCGCGGTGAACATTTGAATTTTCATGCTCATAGTAATATGACAGTCGGTCTATCACCTGTCTGGGACGCTGAGTTGTAGCACCGTTATCGAGCCATACGAGCTGATTTCCGTTGATCCTCTCGGATAATATCGGAAAATCGCTTCTGATCTGTGCAAGCGTTTTGCCGCCGATACGTATGCTGTCATCCCTCGATGTTCCCTTTTCGCTGATGATATCAGACTTTGATACATCGGCTCCCGAAAGAGATGTCGGAACATCTATACGTCTGTCGGCTTCGGCCGCTTCACTCTTCGACTGTACCGCAGGAGCATACGAACGTGCAGCCTCTGAAGATGCACTCTGTCCAAAGGGATGCTCCCAGTCAAAATCATAGCCGTACAGGTCGCCTTCAACCGGGATCTGCGGCAATGACGCTTCCGATAATGCAGGTGCGGATACACCTTGCAGATCTGTCTCGGAAGGAGAATATGTCAGATCCTCCGTCAGATCCGGAAACATCGAATTTGCCAGGGCCGCAAGTTCACCTGCACCGGGAATTCCCGGCACTTCTTCTGTTACGGCAAACGGATCAGTCGTAATCATAGTATTCACCCACTTCCACATCCTCAAGTACAGCTATGGCGTCATCGGCAAGAATGGCTGCAGAGCAGTATAGAGACAGCAGATAGGATGCTACTCCCTTATCATCTATTCCACGGAAACGGACTGACAGACCTCTTGAATGCTCATTCTTGAGTCCTGCCTGGAACAGACCGATAACTCCGCGTTTTGCCTCTCCGGTACGGATGAGGAGGATGTTGGTCTTACCGCTCTCGGATGTAGGGTTCTTGAGCCCGTCTACGAGCAGCTTGTCGGTAGGGATAACAGGTATTCCTCTCCATGTAAGGAATGTTCCTCCTGCGATGTTTACAACTACAGGCGGTACACCGCGCTTCGTGCATTCTCTCTCAAATGCCGCTATCGCTCTCGGATGAGCCAGGAAGAATGAAGGCTCCTTCCATACCTTGGAAATGAGTTCATCAAGATCATCGGGAGTGGGTGCTCCGTTCCTTGTCTGTATGCGCTGTGAATCGGCAACATTCTTGAGAAGGCCGTAGTCATCATTATTGATCAGCTGGCTTTCCTGACGCTCACGAAGAGATTCTATCGCAAGCCCGAGCTGTTCCTGTACCTGATCGTAAGGAGCACTGTAGACATCCTCAACTGCGGTATTTACATTGATGATCGTCGAGATCGAATTAAGCACATATTCTCTCGGCTCAGTCTCATACTCAACAAAACCTGCGGGAATAATATCACTCTTCTTGGTCTGAGAGCACAGAACATCAAGAGGGGTCTCACCTTCCACAACCTTGTTTACACGAAAGATACCTGTTTCGAGTCCCTTGAACTCGAGAAACTTTGTCAGCCACTTGGGCGTAAGAGCCCCGTACTGAGGCTTGGTCTTGGTAATGTTCGCAAGATTATATGCCGCCTTGGCGCCAAGGGCATTTATTCCTGCCGTTTTGTTTTCTGCTTCCTTTGCCATAAAATAGTCCTCCTTAAATTAGATCATATGATTTTCCTACAGGCCGCCGCCCTCATTTGAGAATATGATGTCCTTCATCGCATCCATTCCTCCCTTGAGGTTATACAGCGCTCCCTTATATCCTGCTTCGCGAAGTGTGTTGATCGCGAGGATACTCCTTTTTCCCTCCTTGCAGATGAATATCGTATCCACCTGAGGGTCAAGTTCCTTCTGGCGTCTTGCCAGCTGTCCTATCGGTATGACGAGCGCATCCGGGAATCTGATGATCGCTCTTTCATGCGGCTCCCTGACATCCACTATCGTGATCTTCTCGCCGTTTTCGATCCTGCCCGCAAGTTCCTCCGGGGTCACTCCTTCAACGGCAGCTTCCTGCTCCTCCTCATGTCTGATACCGCACAGTTCCTCATAATCGATATCTTCTGTCTGGGTGATCGAAGGAGCCTTGCCGCACAGCGGGCAGTTGACATCCTTTTTCACATTCAGAATTCCTGAACGCAGCGACATCGTATCGACGGTAAGCAGCCTTCCCGACAGATGTTCACCGGTTCCTATGATGAGCTTTAACGCTTCATTTGCCTGTATGCTGCCGACTATGCCTCCAAGCGGACTGATCGTGCCTCCTTCGGCACATGTCGGTACCAGTCCCGGATCGGGCGGATTCGGATACAGGCACCGAAGACAGGGGCCGTCCTTATACCCGAATACTCCCACCTGTCCTTCATACTGGTAGATCGCGCCGAATACAAGCGGAATACCGGCAAGGTGGCATACATCATTTATCAGGTATCTGGCCTTGTAATTGTCCGTACAGTCTATGACCAGATTGTAACCTTCTATTACCGAAGCAGCATTTTCCGCGGTCACCATCAGATTCTCGGCTATCACTTCGATATTCCGGTCAATGTTTCTGATCGTATCTCTCGCGGACGCTGCCTTGGGTCGCTTTACATCCCTTGACGAATGTATTACCTGGCTTTGAAGATTCCCGGGTGTTACCAGGTCATGATCCACGACCTTTATCGTTCCTACTCCCGCAGCTGCCAGATATTGTATGACAGGAGATCCCAGAGATCCGGCACCTATAACGACAACCTTCGCTGCCCTGATACGCTTCTGTCCCTTGACACCTATCTCGCGAAGCAGCAGATGTTTGTTGAAACGGTCTATGTCCTTATCATCAAGGTGTACCTCCCTGATCCGTTCATCAGATATGAGCTTCTCATCCGGAGCCCCGCCCGCAACAAACGGAAGAAGCAGAACCGATGTTACGCCGTCGAGTGCCTCTTGATGCCTTGACTCGTCAGTCATATCCTCATCTCCGGCAAATATCCTGATGAATTTTCTGAGCTTTCCATCATCATCGTAGAGACCTCTTTTTGCCTCGGGATACTGAGCCGTAAGATCGTTAAGTATGTCCTCTATCGTATTTCCTGCTGCCTGCGCTTCAGTGTTTCGGGAGAAAAAAGACCGAAGCGTGGCGGATATTATCACTTTCATTTTCAAACCTTCTCTCTAATCGCAAGTCTGACCGGTTTTGTATAACTGCTTTCCTTCATCCATGCCGAAAACCCGGAACATCGTCCGTGCATCAGCGACACTATCAGGTAGATCATGCCCGGGATCATAAACTCCTCATCTTCACCGGACAGCGAAGCACTACTCTCCGGGTGAGAATGATAAAATCCCCTGATCTCATATCCTCTCCTGCGAAAATCGTTTTCCTTCTCGGTAAGTTCAAAAGGATCCATCGCATAATGATCGGGTGTCGCCTCCTCTTTTATCATTTCCTCCGATATATCGATAAACATCCCATCATCTTCTGCCTTTCCGGCAAACATCAGTCCGCAGCATTCTTCAGGATATGTGTCATAGGCATGCCGTATGATCTTCTCAATGCCTCTTTGTGAAATTGTCACTGTGTTTGCTGTCATTAACGATTCTCCCTTACGGCACTAATAAAATCCTCAATGATATCCTCCGGATCCTCAATACCGAGGCTGACACGTATCGTGTCGTCATATACTCCCGCTGCCCTTGTCTCCTCGGCATCGGAATGTATATAAAGTGTTGACGCCGGATGTATCACAAGCGTTCTCATGTCGCCGATGTTGCTGGCGATAAGCGCGTATTTAAGCGAATTGATGATCTTAAATGCCCTTTCCCTCGAGCCCGCCGAGATGGTAAGTATCCCACCGCCATATCCTCCGAGCTGGCTTGCAACAAACGAATGATACGGATGTGACGGAAGCGTCAGGTAATTGACCTTTATATCCTTTTCATTTTCAAGTGCGTGCGCCAGAGCATCCGCATTGGCACATATTCTCTCCATCCGAAGTCCGAGTGTGTCCAGACCCGTGTATGACAGGAATGCGTTCATGGGAGCCATGCAACCGCCGAGGTTTTCCCACAGATCCGTGCGCAGTCTCAAAAGGAATGCCATCTTACCGTATTTCCTGTGTCCGGAAAGTGCGGTATGTTTTTCAAAATCCCATTTAAATCTGCCGGCATCAACAATGATCCCGCCGATCGCATTTCCGCCTCCGTTTATATACTTTGATGTGGAGTGGATCACTATGTCCGCTCCGTACATGACCGGTCTTGTCAGATACGGTGTGGCAGTCGTGGAATCAACTATGAGCGGGATACCCGCCTCATGAGCCGCTTCGGCAACTTCCCTTATGTCAAGCACGTTAAGCGAAGGATTGCTTATCACTTCACCGAATACCGCCCTGGTCCTGTCCGTTGCGAGCCGCTTTACGGAATCTTTGTCCAGAACGTCGGCAAACACCGTATGTATCCCGAGCCTTTCAAGATCACGGAGCAGATCTATCGTTCCGCCGTACAGTCCTCTGCCGGCAATGATCTCATCTCCACTTTGGCAGATCGCAAGCAGTACGGATGATATGGCTGCCATTCCGCTGCTGCAGCTGATCGCACCTATCCCGCCCTCAAGTTCGTTGATCTTCTGCTCAAAAGCGGCAAGTGTGGGATTTCCGATCCTCGTGTAGGCGTATCCCATGCTCTTGTGCGCAAAGACCTTTTCAAGTTCCTCCATGTTCTCATAACAAAATGCAGTCACCTGCGATATTGGAGGCAGTATTTCTCTTTGTCCGTATCCGCGTGCTCCCCGTCCGTGGAGC
Source organism: Lachnospiraceae bacterium (assembly GCA_045117595.1). GTDB lineage: Bacteria > Bacillota > Clostridia > Lachnospirales > Lachnospiraceae > UBA2868. Next base: position 2,070 of record JBGUNV010000010.1, on the reverse strand, counting down.
AGGCCCGTGTTGAATCCGCAACCAGGTTCCATACACCAACTATCCTCTCAGATCACATACAGGTCCCATGCATCGGATATACTGCTGCGACATCCATCCGCAAAATCTCTCATGTTCAGTTCCTGCGTATACCGGTTCAGGTTTTCGTTGATCCTGTCCCAGAAGCAGCCATTTATTATCGACCGAAGCTCCCCGTCATCCTTTTTATCCTCCATACAGGCGAGGATATTACCGTCGAGAGCATTAAGAACATTCGCCAGTTTTATCTCCTCAGGAGACCTGGTCAGTGTATACCCTCCCCGAAGCCCCTTCTGGGCGGTGATAAATCCTGCCTGTCTGAGTAACAGCAGAATATGCTCAAGGTATTTATGCGAAATATTCTGTCTCTGTGAGATCTCCGGAGCAGAGACACTCCCTCCGTTCTCACTGTGAATCACTATATCCGTCAGTGCTATCAGACCGTACTCAACTCTGGTTGAAACCTTCATATCTTCCGTCACTCCTTTGATTCCTGTAAAAACCGCCGTTAAACGGCTGCATTGATAAAATTTAAGAAGATTATATTCATATTTGCCTACTATGTCAATAGGTATTATGGAATAAATTAAAAGCTCCATTTCCGGGAGCTCTTAACTCTTGTGCGTTTCATTATCTCTTATGGGTCATCCTCAGCCCGGCATTACCGGTGTTCGGTGTGATAATCGGCAAGATAATCGCCGTGCACTCCGCCCGACTTGCTGATAAGCCTCAGCCCGGTTATTTCCATATCGCGTTGTACTGACTTGCACATGTCGATAACCGTAAGAGCTGCCGCGGAGCATGCGGTAAGCGCTTCCATTTCAACTCCGGTCCTTCCGTTGCATGAAACGACAGCCTCGATCTCCACGCATGATTTTTCCTCATTAAGGCGCAGCCTGACATCAGCCGAATCTATCATTACCGGATGACACATCGGGATCAGATCCGGAGTCCTCTTGGCTCCCATGATCCCTGCAATCTGCGCGACAGTAAGAACATCACCTTTTTTTACCGTACCTGTCCTGATGGCATCGTATGTATCGGAGTTTATAATAACAGAACATGCTGCAGTGGCACACCGGCGCGTGATATCCTTTCCTGACACATCAATCATTCTGGCATTTCCTTCATCATCAAAATGCGTCAGTTCCTTCGGTATGTCCTTTTGATTATCTCCCACGTACAGTTTGGGGATATCGGCATCCTTGTAGCCCTCAACAAGTACAAGGTCCACATCCCCTGCCATGGCTATCATCTCATCAAGGCTTTTATACTCCCTGTCTATCCTTGCGAACCCGGACTGTTCCGACGATATCATGACACTGTCGGCTCCGGCCGCGGCAAACCGGTATGTATCCTTGCCTTCGTGGTCCATGGTAAAACCGTGAACATCATGCTTGATCACCAGGACCTTCATACCCTTTTCCTTCAGAAGAGGAAGAAGGTTTTCTATAAAAGTTGTCTTTCCGCTGCCGGAAAAACCGGCTATAGCGAGCACAACAGGTTTCATCCTAATACCTCCCGAACGTACATACCGGATAATGACAGGTGCCGCAATGTCTGCACAGCCCGCCTTCGGCAAGCCTCAGCAGATCCTGCCTCGTAAATCTCAACCCGGTAAATATCTGCGGCAATAACACGTCAAACATCGTCACCGGCATGCTCACTGCAGCCCCGGGTACACCGAGCACCGGAACATCATCAATATATCCCACAAGAGTCATGTTGCCGGGCTGGGCCGGAAGTCCGTAACTGATAATATCCGCGCCGAGTGCCCTGATCGCTCCCGGTGTAAGATCGTCGGGATCGACCGACATACCGCCTGCGAAAATGAGAAGATCAGCCCCCGCGTCAAGCATCCGGCGGGCGGATCCCGTGATCATATCCATGTCATCATCACAGATCGCAACATCGATAATCTGCCCCGGAAAATATGAGAGCTTTTTTCTTACAACGGGTTCGAATAGATCATCAACACGTTTATTGTATATCTCGGATCCGGTAATGATCACACCTGTATCAAGCGGCCGGTATGGCAGTATTTCAAAAAGC
>JBGUNV010000009.1:0-2565 GCA_045117595.1 Lachnospiraceae bacterium | reverse complement strand
TGAAGGCATCAACCTCCCCATAGTTCTCGCAGCCGAGTGCCTTACCGTTAGGTGTAACTACGATCACAGGGTCGATATCGCCGTTTCCGATGAGGTTATCGAAGATAAACTTAAGCTCAGAATCTTCGAGATCAAGTCCCCACATATATTCGTCTCCACCGATACCGTGCATCAGATAGATAACGTTGTACTGACCCTCAGGATCATAACCTGCAGGAAGATATACGAATGCACTCTTCTCACAGCCCTCGCCGTCTCCGATATAATCCTTTGCAAAATATGTGATCTTTTCTACAGTTCCTGACTCACCGCCCTTGTAGACCATAGTGTAGTTTGTAGGGATCTCAGATTCGTAGTCAGGTACATTCTCTTTCTTTGATCCGCAGCTACAAAGAAGTCCCGCTAATAATAAAGCAGATGTTAATTTTATTATCAGTTTTTTCATGTTTCTATTACCCTCTTTTGTGCTTTCCGTTGCTGATTCTGATGTCTCTTCGAAAACTGTAGTATCAGAAGTAGGTTCAACGATAGGCTCGTTGTTGTTGATATAAAGACGTTATATATTTTATCATACTGAAAAAACCAACAAACTCTTTTGACTCATCATCCAATTGCTGTAAAACAAATAAACCGTTAGGATGCTTAAAAGAGTGAGATAATATGTTTTGTTACTAGACGTGTAAATCAGAAATTAAGTAAACTGTTATGAAATGACCTTCGTCAAGTAGTATTTTTTCTTCATATCAATACCTTTCATCTAACAACATTTGGAAAGAGCCAATATAACAGTCTCCGACAAGTAGCCACTCTGTTATTCGTGGATTGGTTACCGACAGGCTAATGGTTTCGTCGAGAGCCTTGCTATCTAAGATCGTGGATCACCTGATCAGGTGCACACATAGTTCGTCCGCAACTGGCTCAACCGTCATGTGTTCTTGGCTCCTTCCAAATATTGTCAGCTATATTTCTCATCAAGCTGCCTTTGCTTCAATGTTATCTGTCATCATTCCCCAAACAAAACAGGCAAGTTCTCTTGCTATGGCTGCTATCGCAACATTTTTCTTCTTCCCGTGCCGTATCAACCTATAGTACTTACTGCGCATTCGGCTGTTTGCTCTATCTGCATAAGATATAACTTGAACACTGTTTCCTTGTTGTCTTTTTTTCAAGTCTTTTGATTTGTACCCGATATTACCTTTACATATTCCCCAAGCAGATTCTACAAGAAGCCTTCGCAGATTACTATTCCCTGCCTTGGTGATCCCAAGTCGATTTATCTTATCGGAGCTTGAATATTCTCCTGGTGCCAGACCGAGATATGCCGCGTAAGTACTTCCTTTTGCAAATCTGTAGAAATCTCCGGTTTCAACTATCAGAGATAATGCGACGTGTGTTTTAACACCAATAAAACAACCAAGCTTCTTGACCTTATCCGCATACTTTTCCTGAGCAGCTATCTCATCGATTCGAGTGTCGTATTTTTCTATCTTATCAGTCAGTTCAAAATAGGTGGCCATATACTCGTCAAGAGTTTCCTGATATAAAGGTGGCAGTTTTATTGCTGTTAGCCAGTCTAAATGCATCTGCGTCCATTTTCCTTGAGGATAGTGGTATCCGTGACGAAGACAGAATGCGTTTATCTGTTGTTTTACCTTTTTCAGTGCAATCTTGTGGTCATCCCGCATTCGAAGGTATTCCTTTACGGAATCGTCATCTTCAGTAGGAATATATACAGGTTGATATCCTCCATACGACAGACACTGTGCAATCATTAATGCATCCCTAGTATCTGTTTTAATGCGGTTGCCTTGCTGCGTAAGCATCGTAGTCGGAGCCAGAATTACACATTTAACACCTGCCGAAGTAAGCTGATTATATAAGGAATATCCTAAACATCCTGCTTCATATCCGCATTCAATGTCATAGGTATTGTAAGGATCAAGTTTCTGTTTCACTTTCTCTATAAACATCAATATGTTCTTATAATCCGGTGCGACTTGAATGTTGGCATAGACCCTATCGTCAGCTCCGAATACAGGTTCCATTGCGCATAAGGTGTAATTTGTGCTGTGGACATCCATTCCTATCTTTAGTATTCTGTTCATAGTGACCTCCTTTGTATGTGGTAAATCCCATAGCTTTAGCTTCAACTTTAAGCATATAGGTAAATCCACGATGCTACAAACGTGAGGTCATTTCATATTATCTAAGAATACGACCATTAATATCTTATTTTTAACCCAACTTTCAATTGATCTAACCTATCCCCTAATTCTTCCTTCAAAATGTTATAGGCCCTGTCCTTAGTGCAATGCCCGGTACAGATATAATCTATCCCTGTTTCCTTGATCTCCTTGCCGACCCGACGCACTTCTTCATTACTCTTGTTAAAGAGATGAAATCCCCCAACAAGCCCGTATATATGCTTATCTGGAAAAACCTTCTTTACTTCATTTATGATGTTAACCGCACCGCCGTGTGAGCAACTGTTGATGATTATCAATCCCTTGTCCGTATCCAGGACCAGACTCTGCTCATGCGAGAAATCATCGGGACGCCAGCCGT
>JBGUNV010000008.1:0-2515 GCA_045117595.1 Lachnospiraceae bacterium | reverse complement strand
GAGATACACCTATCTGTTTGGCCTTTGGAAGAAGCTGATCAGTGGGCATATGGATCTCAAAAAACTGAAGCTGGTCGTAGGGGAGTTTCAGCCCGGCGGGATGGTAAGCCTTCCCGGGGCCCGAGGCGGCAGACAGATTCATATTTCCGAAAAACTGTCTGTAACTGTCCTGTGCCAGATCGGAAGCCGATGCACCCGAGTGTATCGTTACATCGGTGAATCTACCGGGATACTTTAATCTCAGATAATCAAGGACTATTATGTTCAGAAATTCCAGTGCACCCGTCCCGTCAGAAATTGCATGGAACATGTCGAGGTTTATCCTTTTTCCGAAATACGTAACCTGATAGTGCAGCATGGCCCTGGCGGGGACATAGAGGAGCGGGCACAGCCGTTTCTGCTCGCGCGAAACTACCGGCATGATATCAGTGTTTTCCATATAATGCCAGAATATACCGCGGCGTATACGCATCTGGACCTGGGGCCTGTCCTGTATGGCGGACAGTACCGCCTCCTGTAACAGATCGGGATCTATGTTCTCCTTCAGTGTGCAGCTGACACGAAGCGTTTTGGGATCCCGTCTGGAGACGGTTGCCAGAAATACTTTTGCGACGTTATCAACTTTGTACCAGTTTTCTCCGGTCATATCATTCTCCGTATATTACCGATGACATATATGCTGCCAGCTTTTTCATTGCCTTGTGGGCTATGGGGACAGGCATCTGCTGATATACATGCCAGCCGTTTTCTTCTATATCAAGAGTTGCATTGCCTCCGTTTTGAATGACGGCGTCCTTCAGGCGTATGCTGTCATCGAGAAGTATCTCGTTTCGGCCCGCCATGATGTAAACGGGCGGGAGTCCGGAAAGGCATCCGAATAACGGGCTGAACCTCGGATCGTCTGGTTTGCCGGCATCTCCTATATATACATTGGAAGCGTTCATGACATATTCTTTTGTCAGGATCGGATCCGTATCCAGGTTTGTTTCATATGTGGGCGATGTTGCGGTCATATCCGTCCACGGACTGAACAGCAGCAGATGTGCAGGAAGCTTTTGCCCGGCTTCAATAAGCTTTTGTGTCAGGCAAAGGGCCAGGTTTCCTCCGGCCGATTCCCCTGCAAGTATTATATGATCTGCAGGATATCTGCTGTCTGACAGATGGTCCCATACGGACATCGCATCATCGATCGCAGCGGGATAGGGATGTTCCGGAGCCAGACGGTATTCAAATGTATAAACCGTAAAACCGGTTGCGATCGCAAGCTTTGCTGCCAGTATCCTTGAATATATCAGACCCCCGCAGACATATCCTCCGCCGTGCGCATAGAGTATTGCATATTTCGGATTGTATGCGAATTCCGGTCGTATCGCTTCACATGAAATATTGCCGACGCCAAAGGAGGTGATTTCCACATCTCCACGCGGGGCGGCAATACGTCCGGCTCTCTCCATTGCGGCGCGGTGTTTTTTGAGATCCGCTTCGGTCACGGAGCTGCCTGATATGAAGTTGACGGCCTTTAAGGCCTTCATGAGCTGTTTCATACAACATATTATATGATAATATTGCAAAAACCACAAGATTTAGGTATTATAGGAACGGTGGGTTTTTATAATGGAATATATAGATTGCAGAGCATGTGAACTGTATATGAACTCATTTATTGAGAGCAGTCTTGTCGGAGAAAATCTCTGGCAGTTCCTTACGCATGTCGAGAAATGTCCCGAGTGTTTTGAGGAACTCGAGATCAGATATCTGATGGCGGAAGCTCTTGACAGGATAGAGGACGGAGAGGCCATTAATCTTAGAAATGAGCTTTCGAGGAAGATCAGAGTTACCAAGAAGGCCATGTATTTCCATTACTTTCTTGAAGATATCCTGAGGATAGTTGAGATCGTTTCAATGATAGTCATCGTATTTGAGCTGGTCGGGTTTATTTCGACGTTCTTCGGGATACCGATCTGACAGATGTCATATATTTGTGAAGGAACACACGGGACCATGAGTCAGAAACTTGTTCTTATAGACGGAAACAGCATAATCAACAGAGCGTTCTTTGCAATTCCGGATCTTACCAATGCACAGGGGATCCATACAAACGCCATATACGGATTCATGAACATACTGCTTCGAATACTCGGGGAAGAGAAGGCCGACTGTCTTGTCGTGGCTTTTGACGTACATGCCCCGACATTCAGGCACAATATGTACGAAGCTTATAAGGGTACCAGAAAGGGAATGCCCGAAGAGCTGAAGCAGCAGGTTCCGATCCTTAAGGATCTGCTTGCGGCAATGAACATAAAGACCATGGAAAAGGCCGGCCTTGAAGCGGATGACATACTCGGAACACTTGCGGTACGGGGAGAAAAGGCCGGATATGATGTCACGCTTGTGTCGGGAGACCGGGATCTTCTGCAGATCGCAACAGACAGGATACTTATCAGGATCCCCAAGACAAAGGCGGGCAGGACGGAGATAGAGGATTACCATACACAGGATGTCATTGACAGATATC
>JBGUNV010000007.1:0-15466 GCA_045117595.1 Lachnospiraceae bacterium | reverse complement strand
ACCGGTATCAGAATAACCGCCTGTATCAGTATTCCGAGTACAGCTATCACAACAAGTATGAGTGTCGCCGTCCTGTTCAGTCTGGACACTTTCTGCATATTGGCAAGCAGGAAAACAACACCGGCAACGACATATCCGAGGGAAACAAGATATACGAGCCACATAAGGCTTCCCCTGTTATATGCCGGTTCACTGTCGATAAAGTATATGAGATGTGTGATCGGATTGGATAGAATAAGGATCTCTATAAAAACAACCGGAGATAAAAGTATGGCGAAAAAACGCCGCCCTCTTCCCACCGCGGAGCCCGTGATGTTTATTATGTACAGGGCAAACAGGGCGGGCAATGCGGTATGAAATATGAAATAAACCTCGTTAATGATATCAAGAGCAATGCCGCTCCTGTGGACGACAAACTGCTCAATTATCACCTCAAGTGCCGAAGATGTTGCCGATACAATCAGCATAAGGACCAGTCCGAGATAGACAAAATGCTGGTTTGTGAGCCTGTCCATCCATCTCTTCTGAAACGGCAGATACAGATCGGTCCTGTTTCTGAGGCAGTCATATAAACAGAATAATGCTATCCCGAGAGCTGATACTTCCAAAATGATCTCATTCATAACCCATATTCTAGCATATATAAACAGCGAAATCACTATATTTTAAGAGTATAACAGGCGTAAAAAAGCGTCCTGCCGATTTGCAGAACGCCTTAGACCGATATTGTGTTATTCATACTTTGTACTCTATGAAGCTGCCCATCTGACCGGGCTGGGCTTCTACCTCCTTATCGAATAATTCCCTGAATGAATCCCTTTTTTTACTCTTTGAACCGTCCCGTTTCCTGTTGCTGTCACGCCCCGGCCTCTTGTACGGGACAATGGAAGCAACTGCCGGTATATCGGCTCCTCTTGGCGGAGGAGGGAGTATATATTCGATCCCTGCGCTTATATTAAACATGATGCCACCTCCATGTGCATGCTCCTTATGTTCCTTTCAATATATTTATCGGCATGTTATGTAAATTACTTAACACCGCAAAAGGCTCATGCAATCGGACCCGCAACAGGCGATTTCGTGCGTCTGTTACCGTAATGGTCGGTATCAAAAACGATATCCGTCCCGTCAGGATTTTCAAACCTCTCTTCAGCCTCAAAAGCGTATCCGAGCGTCTCTGAGGTGATGAGTTTTCCCTTGGGAAGATACTGCATCATGTCCGTTTCAAGTCTGATTATCCCGTTATCCGATCTGAGACTGATACTTACGGTATGTTCGGTATCCTCCGTATAATCCTCTTCAATATCGCACGGTTTGGCTCCGTTGAAGAATACGTTTCCTCCGGTCCACACCGGAAGCGGCATGTAATATCTGTCACGCGACACCTCGGCTCCCTCACCGCAGTACCCTTCAAACATGCTCTTCCACTCATCTTCCTTCATGTATCCGCTGTAGCATACAGTCCCTGCAACGAGATTCAGATCATCCCACTCGTTCTTCTCCCCGTTGCACAGATCCTTCATGCCCTGTCTGACCTTGGGCTGTACAAATACATTGTTATAAAACCGCATATCGCCGTGAAGGACCGTCATAAAGCCCGTGATATCCGTGCTGTGCGGCCTGTGTATTGGTGTGTACCTCGGAGACGGATATTCATTCGTTCCGTTACATACCCCGCATCCGACAGCTGTTATCGCGCCGTAGAAAAGATTATGGACAAATGCGCATCCCTGGGTCGGAAGCTTTAGACATCTTTCGGAGAGCATTATGTTATTGTCGACAAGTGTCGGCCCGTGGGCGATCTCGATCCACAGATCCTCTCCCATCCCGAGTCCGTCTGTACACTCCGGCTTTAACAGGTGATCCCTTGACAGACAGTTGTCATGGAAGAGATTTGATGAGATGCGGGTTCCCTGACACTGCCAGTCAAGCCATATTCCACGTACATTGTCATGAAAATGATTGTTCCTTATCACAACATCTATCGCCGCATGAAGCTTGATACCACCTGTTTCGGCTCCGGCAAGATCTCTCTTGTTGTTGATATGATGGATATGGTTATTCTCGATCACGGAAAAAACACCGCCGAGATTTCCGACTATACCCGTCTGACCGCAGTCATGGATATCGCAGTTTCTGACGGTATGCGATCCGATCGTTTCGCGGCTCCAACCGTCAAGCTGTGCTATTAGCGCGCAGTCCCTCTGGGTCTGAGCTCCGTCCTTATATTTATAGTGAAGCCATTTGTTATTATTGTGCTGCTGAAAATATTTACCAAGTGAAATGCCGCTGCATTTCGAATCCGATATCTCGCAGTCCTCAATCACCCATCCTTTTGACCAGTGAGGGCCTATCATACCCTCCTGCAGTGCAGTGGGAGGCGCCCACTGTGTGGCGGCTTTCGTAACCGTAAATCCCGACAGGGTGATATAGTCAACATGTTCTGCAACCGGCCAGAAACAATGAGGTCTGACATTTATCTCGACACATTCACTGTTGGGATCATCCCCGCAGAAATTGGCATAGATAAGCGTCTCATCCGTTTCATTATCCTGATCTGTATACCATGTATGCAAAGTAAATTCGCGATCCCACGACTGATCGTAATACTGTGGTGTGATGACCTTATCAAGTGTATCCTTCTCATACATCGCACGCCCGTTTATGAACACTTCTCCGGTATGTACGGGAACACTTATATCAAGCCAGTCTCCCGAAACAAGCGTTTTATACGGATTATAAGTCCCGAAATATGAATTGGGTATCCGAAGCAGCCATACATCCTTATCATGATGTATCCACCCGGTAAAGACATCGGCACCGGTGATAACGGCTTCCCGGTACATAACTGACCTGTATGTTATCGGTCGCTCCTTCGTTCCCGCATTTACCGGATTTACATCCTCGCGGTAGATCCCGGGTGCAACAATGACCTCGTCGCCTGCCGCAGCGATGGCTGCCGCATCATTTATTTTCTTAAAAGGTTTCGCAAAACTTCCGTCCCCACCATATCCCGCACTCTGATCCACATAAATCTTCATAGGCTTTCCTTTCACTTTCCGAACATGTGTACAGTTAAATTGTGACATAATTATATTATCCGATATGAAAATATACAATTACTGAATATCATGAAAACTTCTGTTATAATCTCATATATGCGAAAGAAACAGATAATGGTGATCAATATAATCATACTTTTGATACTTGCAGCCCTTTTTATCACTGCCGTAGTAGTCATGATCAGACACTTCAGTCACGGATCCGATGCGAAGGAACCCCGTATCATAACACTTACCATTAATGCCCCCGATGACATCCCGCTCGAAGAGAGGGAGCGGATCGTTTTCGAAAGCCTCGTGGCAGCAGGATATTCCCCTGCGGGCGCATGTGGGATGATGGGAAATATAGCCGTCGAATCGCCTGATTTTGATCCGTCATGTGTTAATGAGGCAAACGGTGCTCTCGGACTTTTTCAGTGGAATGATGTCGGAGACAGGCAGCAGCATCTGAAGGATTTCTGCAGACAGCAGAAACTTAACTGGAATTCCATTGAGGCGCAGATAGCTTTTGCGGTATATGAACTGTCCGGTGCGGACCCTATCGCAACAAGACTTGATGATATGTTAAAGACCACCGATGATCCGTATACCGCCGCTGCGGAGTTTACCGCAGGATTTGAGAGGTGTATCTCGGATTCGGGCAAGGCGGCCGACGTTTACACGGGAGCCCTGTACCCCGAGTTTTACGGGGAACACTATCAGGCTCTGTCAAAACGGATCAATAAGGCCATGAACTATCATATACGTTTCGTCGAAAATGCCAACGAGCAGACCGTAAGCGAGATAAATATCACAATCGAGTGAACGGGATGCCGCAGTTTAATAACTGTTTACCCTGATATCCGTCAGAGCAACCTGATCTCCCGTAAGCGCAACATATACTTTTTCCGGCTTATCCGTGACGGTTGTCGTGTTCTCGATCGTTATACCGAGGTTCTCGGTCTTCATCATGATCCGGTCACCTTTTCGTTCAATGATCACCTTACAGTCCAGTCCCTCTTTATTGACCGCCTTCCATTTATCCCATCCCGGGAACTCTTCCTTTCTCTTCATGGTAAAACGGTTCGTTGCAAATTCCTTTATCTCATCGGTTTCCCCGTTAAGCTTTACCATGGCATATTCCCTGTAGCCGGCCCCGCCGACTGCGCCATCGGGCGAACTGTAAACAAGTACATAGGGGCAGTGCCATACAAGGCTTGCTCCGGGCAGACTCATCGTATGAAACTCTATTTCGAGCATACCCTTTAATTCGACGCCTTCAGAGTACGCCGATCTTGCACGGTCTACCTGGACATTATGGATATCCGACTCAAAACGGTCAATAAAGCTCAGCGGATCAACTATCCTCGATATATCGTCCGGCCCTAAGCTTTCTCCTGTCTTTTCGATTTCAATATCCCTTATCCTGCAGTTTTCACCCGTAAGTCCGATATAGGATGATTTGGATCCGCTCGGAAGTGCTACGATCACCTCCTTGGCAAACCCCTTCGATCTCATAATGAGTCTCATATGATCATCATAACGCCCCGCGATTATCTCAAAATGAGACCCGGATTGTCCGGCACCGGACTTATCATCCCCTTCATCTGTCTGTCTCTCGTCGATCTTCCTTGCTTCCGTACAGATACAATGTCTGTCAAACCATATCTCACCGTACTCCATATAGTTGTTGCTGTCGATCGACTTCTTATCCTCATGGGTACATCCGTCAAACGAATCAAATAAGACTATGGACGGCGCAGAAAATGATGCTGCCGGATCGAGCGGCATATCGCATTCAAATTCGATCCTCAGAACATCCCGTTCAACAGCTATGCCGGAAGATACAACATCCCTGTACTGCATACATACGATCTCTTTTTCCGTTTTACTCGACCGGTCGGGTTCGGACCGGAGAGTCTGGGAGTCAATGATATTAACCATAAGCTGTGCGTATGTCGGATCAAACTCTTCTCCGGCACCCTTTACAAACGCTTCCCTGATCAGAAATTCCGGACGCGCATCACGATATCTCTTCTTCGAGCCCATCGTAACATAAGCATCTGCAACTCCTATGATCCTGGCGATCTCAGGTATCTCTTCCCCCTTCAGTCCCTCGGGATAACCACTACCGTCATATCTTTCATGACTGTAATGCGCTCCCTGGCGAAGATACGGATATTCCGTTATGCTCGAGAGTATATCGTCACCTATGAGAGGTTTGTGCTTCATCTCTTCGTATGCAGTACTGTCGGGATCGGAACCGTTCTGGATGACTTTATCGGAAATACCGATCAGACCGACATCATGAAGCAACGCTGCATAATATACCTTTTCACATTCTTCTTCACTCTTGCCCGCAAGAGATGCCAGGTGTTTTGAATACTGTGCGATCTTAAGCGCATTACCCTTCACATAATCATCCCTGCTCTCAACCGCCGAAACAAAGGCTGTTGTGGTCTGGTCAAACAGCCGCTTCATCCTCTCCTGCTCGCCCTGCATATGCTGTATCTCTATCTCATGGGCATGTTCTACCGTATTGTTAAGATCCAGATACATAAAGATATACAATGATATCGATACAGCCACCATCGCCATGTTTACGATCGATATCCCGTAGGTGAATATCTGCAGTATACCGCACAGTATCGGAACAAAAATGTAAAGTATCAGCGATGTATATATCAGTTTGCTGAAAACTTTCCTGTACTGTCTTATGACCGTATACTGAACGATCGGGCACACTACCGGTATTATATATGCGATCAGAAAACCCGGTCCCCTGTGATATATGTTCATCTCATCAAAATAATAATACAGGCCCGTAGGGGCGGAAATGACCGCAAGTACCATTCCGAGTCCGGCAGTTACTCCCGTAAATGTGAGCCGTTTCGGTCTTGACTGAAGTTTTCCTTCAACAGTCAGAAGATCAGTCAGATAAAGGTTGAATCCCAGTACTATTCCCGATGTCAGAAAGAACACCATAAAATTTGCAAGACGTACCATTATGGTACCCTTTGCACTTATATCTCCGGAATATATATATGCCCTTCTGTCAAACCATAACAGAAAAAAGGCCATCACCTCCATAAGGATCAGTATCCTCTTCCTGTTTTTTTCCAGAAATCTCGTATTGATCAGAAGAAAAACGAGTATACCGCAGGCTCCGCACAAAAGGAGCATAATGTTCAGTTGGTGCATCTTTATGATCTCGATCATATCGTGTTCTCCCGTTCTATTTATGAAGAATAAAGAAATCCCGCAGTTTTTCGAGCAGTTCTTCCTTTTCTATTCCCTTCAGAAAATAACCCTCGGGTCTTAGTGCCACAACGGACATGACACTTTCCTTGTCTCCCTTGCCGGTCAGAAATATGACGGGGATATTTGCAGTATCCGGGTCACTCCTTAACATTTCAAGCACCTGGGGTCCGCTCGTCACCGGCATCTCGTGATCTAAAAGTATCAGATCCACCTTGTTCCTACCAAGCCATTTTATAGCCTGAAGTCCCGAATTGACCATTGAAACCTTATATGTCCCCTTGAGCCATTCCCTGACCATGGTCAGATAATGCGGGTCGTCATCAACAACAAGGATGCTCTTTCTGAACTCACCGCTGTCGGCTTTTGTAAGAAAATCCGTTATCACGGAAGCAAATTCGACATTGTTCACGGGGCGTGGGAACGTCCTGTAAATATGTTCGGCAGGCACACGTTTTACAACATCGTTTATGTCATAATCCTCGCCGATGACCACCATCTGAAGCCCCTTCTCTTCCATGATGTCCGAAAGATAATGAAGCAGATCCTCTCCGGGCCTTACCCCATCCTCGATAAAAAGAGCTATAAGAGTATTATCATCTGCCGCAGCATTGATATCATCGATCCTCCATGGGACGAATTCACACTCTCCGCCCGACTCCCGGATCTTTTTTATAAGGACACGTGCTATGAATGATTCCTTTTCTCCCGTAAAGATCACTCTGCTCTTCGTCATTTACTGTTCCTCCCCATCCGTAACGATCCCCATAAGGGCAGCCATTTTATCCCACTCAAACATCCTCAGCATCCCTGCAAGCTCACGGATCTTCTTATCGTCCTCCTCGGGAAGTGCATATTCACCAAGCTGTTCGAGTATCATTTCAACGGCATCATAATCCATCTGCGGTATCACATCACAAAGTGCCCGGTAAGCTTCTTTTAAGTCTTTTTCAGGTATCATCTCCCGACTGTCATCACCCGGATCGTCATGCAGTCCTGCAAGTTTCTCCTTAAACTTTTCATAATCAGCCAGTAAAACCGGAGTATACTCGGCTATGTAATCATGATCTTCCCTGTTTCCGGCCTCTTCAAGGGCTTCCGCCAGATGTGCCAGATCCATGGCACCGATTATCCTTGCCGAACTTTTCAGTGAATGAACCTTGATCGTATAGAGCTTAATGTTATTGCTCTCAAACGAGTTGCGGATCATCGCTGCATTGCCGTCGATCGTATCGGCAAAAAGCCCGAGCGAGAAAATATAATTGGATATTCCGCCGGAATTTTTGATACCGTCCGGCACCGAGATACCCTCGGTCTCATATATCCACTGCATCGTCTCCGGTATCTGTGTCAGTTCTTCGACACCGTCCTGCTCCGCGGGTTTTTCCATCATCTCCTCCGGCAGATGTTTCATGATGGTCGCTTCGAGCGTATGACTGTCGATCGGCTTGGACAGATATCCGTTAAATCCTTTTGACCTGTAAAACTCTTCTCCTACCGCACTGTTTGCGGTAAGTGCATAAACCGGCAGATCCGGATAGTCTTTGCGGATCTCTGCCATGGTCTCCACGCCGTCCATACCGGGCATCATATGATCGAGAAGTATAACATCAAATCTGGTGTCCTTGAGTTTTTCCAGGCACTCCTCTCCGCTTCCTGCCGTTGATACAAACATCCTTGTTCCCTTGAGAAGTCCCTTGATAACATTAAGGTTCATCGGATTGTCATCCACAACAAGGATATCCGCATCGGGCGCGATGAACAACGGCACATAAGGTTTGCCGCCTGCTGCCTCGTCATGCTCCTTAAATACGCCGACAGGTGTAATATCAACTATCCTCTGTTTCAGTTCCAGGACAAACTCCGACCCCTTGCCGTATGTGCTGTGGCAGGTAAGCGTACCCCCCATAAGCTCGGCGAATTTTCCGGAAATATCAAGGCCCAGTCCTGTTCCCTGTACCTCATAATTCTTCTGTTCGTCAAGGCGTTCGTAGGCCTTGAAAAGCCGGTCCATGTCCTCTTCCTTTATACCTATTCCGGTATCATTTACGGAGAACCTAAGTTTACACTCATTATCCTGCCTCTCCTCCATCGACACGGACAGGGAAAATCCCCCGACATCCGTATACTTTACGGCATTTGTGAGCAGATTCAGGATTATCTGTTTTATCTTTCCCGAATCACCGAACAGGCGGCTCGGAAGTATCTCATCAACTACCACGTCAAAGAACAGCTGCTTCTCCGTGCTCCTTATCCTGATCATCGAGACTATTGACCTGAGCAGTTCCTGTGTGTCATATTCCTGTTCTACCAGATGCATCTTGCCCGACTCTATCTTGGATATGTCGAGCAGATCATTTATGAGCGTAAGCAAAGATTCGGACGCATTTCTTATGTCGAAAGCATAATTCATCATCGACATGAAATACGGCTTGGGAACACCTGTCGGATCCTCCCGCATCGCCATTTCATTCATTCCCATGATGGTATTGATAGGCGTACGTATCTCATGTGACATATTTGCAAGGAATCTGGATTTGGCCATGTTGGCTCTTTCCGCCTCATCCCTTGCACGCCTTATCTCGGCATACTGGCTGCTGATCACGGTGTTCTTAAGGAAACGCCAGACTATAAAACCGGCGAGAAATGCAACAAGTGCAAACAGCAGGCCCCGTACGAGCGGATGCTCCATAAAGCCGGCTTTTTTGACAATCCTGTACTTCTCATCGACTATCACGTTCTTTCCGACACTGTCAAGAACACGTACGCAGAGCGTATAATCTCCGTATTCGATGCCGGCATACTCAAGAGGGACCAGATCGCTCCGCGCGACCCTGACTCCTTCATCCTCCTTCCCCTCCATATATATTTCAACAAGAGGATTAAGCAGGGTATAATCAAGAACCGCCACATTTACCGTAAGCCTGCCTCCTCCCGAGGGCAGGGTGTATGTTCCGTTGCTGTCGGGCAGGATCGTTTCATCACCATAGGTGACGGAACTGATACCTGCTTTGATCTGCGGCAGTCTGTCGGCAAAACGGTCCACATTCACCCTGCAGATACCGTTTCTGTCAGGAATATACAGTTCACCGTTTTCATCAAGTTCACCGTATCCCGCGGATGTGGGAGTGCCCGTAAGTCCGTTTTCCAGAGTATAAAGTCGCGCCTCGGATACATTGTCCGAAAGCAGTTCATCAGCTTTTACCGAGTATAACCCGATGGATGATATTATCCAGATATTGCCGTTCTTATCCGGGTACAGATCGTAATTGTTGTTATACGGAAACGTCGTGATCCTGCTTATATTCCCGCTTCTCATGATCTGAATGGAATTCGACGTTATGATCCAGTAAACCCCGTTTTTATCGTCCTTTTTGATCCTTGCCACCACATCGCTCGTAAGACCGTCATCCCTGCCGATCTTCCTGATATCCCGGCCTTTTATCTCATAAATTCCGTCACCGTCCGTACCTGCATAAATACTTCCGCCATCCCCCTCTTCAACAGACAGAAGGACTGTATTTTCCATACCTTCATCCGATCCGACGCATCCGGTCACCTGACCGTTTTTTATAACGGCAAGCCCCTTGTTCGTCCCCGCAAGTACAGTGCCGTCCTTTTCCACGCAGATACATCGAACCTCATCGTCCGGCATCCCGTTTTCCGTATTGAATGTTGATATTTCCCCGTCCTTTGCCAGATGAACGACCCCCAGACCGTTTGTATAGGTTGCTATCCACAGATCATCATCATTACCTTTGCATATGCAGCGGACCCTTGCATTATCTATGAGGTCCGTCAGCCGGTCGACCGCACAGGCACCGTCATCTATTATCCGAAGGCCGTTATCTGTCCCGACATACAGCTTACCGTCGTACAGACATACCGCATTTGAAACTTCTGCAGGAAGGCCGACATTTGCAGATTCGTCAACAAAATAATCGGTTACGATCTTCATCACACCCTCGGTAGATGAAGCGAACCATATATTACCCTGATAGTCACCGGTCATCATTTCTATCCCGCTGTCCATGGGAATATTGTCCAGAAGATGAAAGCCGTAATCATCAATGTATCCGGCCTTATCGATCGAAGCGACCCATATCCTGTTACATGCATAACTGATCCAGTGGATCCCGCCAAGAGGTGAGACTCTGATACATTCCATCCTGTCTGCCCCATCTCCGAACCGGCCGTGAAACACCTCATTACCCACGGTTCCCAGATATACTTTTCCGGGCCGGCGCTGATCAGCCTTGATAGTCGTTATCGTGTTCATTCCCAGATCGGAACTGCTATAGACTTCCGCGACGTATCTGTTCTCGACCCTGAATATCAGTCCGTTCTTGGTCTGACCGTAAATATTCCCGCCAAGATCCTGATCAAGGCGCAGTATCCTCTCTTTTTTTATCCTGGGATCGGCAATAACATGGAGTCTCATATCCGGGTCGCAATAACACAGTCCCTCGGTTGTCCCTATAAATACGTTACCTTCGTCATCCTCGGCAAACCCCCTTATGGATGAGGACGGAAGTCCGTCCCTGTACGTCAGATGCAGCCGGTTGTTTCCGTCTATCACGACTACACCGTTATCGTTCGTGCCTACCCAGATCCTGCCGGAAGCATCCTCGAAAAGTCCTCTGCCGTTAGTAAGTCCGTCGGTGTCGGGAAGTCTTTCGAATGTATTGCCGTCATACCGGATTATCCCGCTGTATCCGCCGATCCAGATATATCCGTCGGATGTCGCCAGAACATAATTGGCGTCCGATGTCGGCAATCCGTTTGAGGCATCATATATCTTGGCGGTATACCCGGCTTCACTGATCTGTCCGCTCGCGGCAAATCCTCCTCCGATATCCTGCGGGGGGAGCGCTGTCACAGTAAGAGCCGACGCGGCCATACACGCGATAAATGTAAGAGCCGCTGATGCAGATTTTGTTATTCTGTTTCTCATCCGCATTGCTCCTTCCTACATTTCCCGGTTATATTTACTTAGAACCATCTTTACTTCAGTCAGTGAATCCATAAATACTTCCACACATTTCGGATCAAACTGGGTGCCCTTCCCTTCTTCGAGTATTTCCAGGGATTTCTCAAGGGTAAAGGCCTTTTTATACACTCTCGGAGAAGTAAGAGCATCAAAAACATCGGCTACAGCCATGATCCTTGCCGACAACGGTATCACCTCTCCGTGGATACCTTCAGGATAACCCTTCCCGTCCCATCTTTCGTGATGATAAGCGGCCATGTTCCTGGCCTCCTTGAGATAGTTATCACCCTGTACGGTGCTGATCGCGTTTTCCATGATCCTCTTTCCCGCCGTTGTATGGGTCTTCATGATCTCATATTCCTCATCCGTCAGTTTCCCGGGTTTGTTCAGAACTCCGTCGGGAATATTGATCTTGCCGATATCGTGAAGCGGAGCGGATCTTACCACATCAGACATGAATTTGGGAGTCAGTTTCTGCAGATAATATCCTTTTTTCTTCAGACCTTCCACTATGATCCTGACATACGCCGCCGTCTTTTGGACATGAGCTCCCGTATCCGAATCCCGGCTTTCAACCAGATCGGCCATTGTAATGATAAGTCCATCCTGCATCTTGGCTGTTGAATCCGACAATCGCTTAATACTGTGCATCTGTTCGGCCTGATTCTTGGTCATGCTCGCAGCGGCCCTGTACAGATTTTCGAGTTCATCTCCGGTCCGTATACCGAGGCTCCTGAATGCCTTGACATCATCATCCATGCTTTCAAGTACATCCCCGGAATGTGCAAGCCTGTCCATTCTCCGGGCCATTGAATTGATCGGTATGATCAGGTGATAATCGGCCAGCCAGACAACAAATGTACACAGGAGGATAAAAAATCCCATGAAAACGGATACCATTTCAGTCAGAAATCTGATCCCGTCATTCCTGAGTTTGATCATATCCACATCCGCGATCGCATAGCATACACACCTTCCGTCGGAATTATATACGGGTGTTGCTGCCGTAAGCAGATAACCGTATCTGTCATTGGTCATAACAGGATCAACCTGTTCACCCGAATTCAGTTTGTGAAGATACGGAACAATTCCCGGATCGTATGTAACCAGACTTCCGATCTCCTGTGCCGGAGCGCCCTCGGTATCTATGTCAAAAACAACCTTGAATCCGTCACGATCCATTTTGTAGACATATAGATATGCTATCTCCGAAGAGTTTGAAAGGATCTTCTCAAGCTGCATTTTGGTTGCCCTGTAGTCATCCGAATCTCCCTTATTTCTCAGGTAATCATCGACCCTGTCTCCGTCGATCAGTCCGGCAGCAAGCTCGGCGGTCCCGATCGCCAGCCGAGAATGTTCGCTGACGGTCATCTTCCTGTACACTCGTACACTCAGAACGGTACAGATGACCGAAACGGCCGCAAGGGAAAAAACAAGGACCAGAAGTGTTTTGGTGCGGAGCGAAACAAGCCTCACCCCGGTTTTTCTGCTTTTGTTTACAGCCTCATCCTCTGTGGGATTCTGCATCCACATACCGAACCGGAAATGGCGGTAAAATCTCTCGGGAATAAGACGCACTGTCAGAACAGCCAGCAGTACCGTTATCAGTTTATCGGGAAAATCCATGATAATACTTGAGATCACATGTGATACCGCAGGATTTGCAAATCCTGCCGCATAGATCATGCCGCTTAAGGACTCACTGTCAAATGACAGACCTTCCATAAACCACGGGATAAGAGATCCGATCCCCCCGCCTATGAAGGTAAACGTTACCACCATACCGATGATCCCGCCGATCTTCTTATGCATGCCCCGTTCTCCGAAGAAGGCTGCGGTAAAACCGACGAGCACGTTTAATATGCCGTAATACAGTGATGACGGTTCGAATATTGTCCTGATTATATTGGTTGTAAACCCGACAAAGACCCCGGGAAGATACCCTCCCATAAGGGCAACGGCGATCGTTCCGAACGTATCAAGATACAACGGAATGTTAAGAGCGGACATAATACGGCTAAGCAGACAGTTAGCCGCGATACCTGCCAGACACAGTAACAGTGTGGTTATATTAGGTCTCTTTTGGATTATTTTTCTGATCCATACGGTTTTCATCGGAATCTCCGCATCATACCTGTTGTGCAATGTCTTAACAAACAAAAATATATCATATTATTGTAGCATCATCGCATTTTTAATTCCAGCAGGAGATTATGATGAAATATTATTTTTCCGACTTTTTTCTCTCATAATCGGATATGGCGGAACGGATCGCTTCCTCTGCCAGAACCGAACAGTGCATCTTGTAGTCCGGAAGTCCGTCCAGAGCTTCCGCTACCGCTTTGTTGGTCAGTTCCATCGCTTCACTCAGCGGTTTTCCCTTTATGAGCTCGGTGGCCATGGAACTCGATGCTATCGCACTCCCGCATCCGAAAGTCTCAAATTTAACATCACTGATGATATCATCGTCTATCTTCAGATACATCTTCATGATGTCGCCGCACTTGGCGTTTCCCACTTCTCCTATCCCATCCGCATCTTCGATCACCCCGACATTTCTCGGATTGCGGAAATGATCCATTACCTTTTCAGAATACAGAGCCATATTCTCTCCTTCCTTTATCTCATGATGACTGATAATATTTACAAAATATGTTTTTTCGCTCCTGACTCGAGATCTCTCCAGATCGGAGAAAAACTCCTCAGATACTCCACAACTTCCTTTACCGATACAATGATCGTCTCAATATCCTCATCACTCGTATCCTCTCCGATGGTAAGGCGCAGCGACCCGTGGGCAACATCATGGACGCGACCTATTGCAAGAAGTACGTGACTCGGATCGAGCGACCCCGATGTGCATGCGGATCCCGATGATGCCTGAATCCCCTTATCATCAAGCAGCAGCAGGAGCGATTCTCCTTCGATACCCTCAAAACAGAAGTTGACGTTTCCCGGAAGCCTTCTTTTTTCGTCACCGTTTATCGCGCAGTGCGGTATCTCCTTAAGCCCTTCTATAAGTCTGTCACGCTTTGCCACGATGCTTACACAGTTATCCGGGATACTGTCAGCCGCATCCTTGAGTGCGACCGCTGCAGCTGCGATACCGGGTACATTTTCGGTACCTGCCCTGCGTCCTCTCTCCTGGGCACCGCCTTCAATAAGATTTGAGACCTTTATGTTCTTTCTGACATATAAGAATCCGACACCCTTAGGGCCGTGAAACTTATGTGCGGATCCCGACAGCATATCTATATTGTCGTTTTCAACATTTACCGGGATATGTCCGAGCGCCTGGACGGCGTCGGTATGAAAAATGACCCCGTGATCATGGCATATGCGCCCTATCTCCTTTATCGGCTGTATCGTCCCGATCTCATTGTTGGCATACATTATGGTTACAAGGCATGTATCGTCACGTATAGCTGCTTCAAGTTCTTCGGGTCTTATTATCCCGTCCTCGTGAACATCAAGAAGCGTTATCTCGTATCCTTCTTTTTCAAGTTTTGCAAGTGTATGAAGAACGGCATGATGTTCAAACGCGGAAGAGATTATATGCTTCCTGCCGGAGTTGGCCCCAATCCGCGCCGCCGTCAGTATCGCCTGATTGTCGGCCTCGCTTCCGCCTGATGTGAAGATTATCTCACGCCCGGCCGCACCTATAACGGATGCGACTGTCTCACGAGCCTCTTCAAGTACCTCTTTGGCTCTCTGCCCGAACACATAGAGACTGGACGGATTTCCCCAGGTCTCTTTCGAAAGGCGCACCATCGTCTCAAGGGCTTCGTCACTCATTTTTGTTGTTGCTGCATTATCTGCGTATATCAATTGATCTGCTCCTTTTCTTTTTTCTTTCTGTCCCGGATTATAATCCTATTCACCCGCCATGTCAATAGGTTTTTATTTTGGTGTGGAAAGCACCCTGTCCTTATGGTAAAATCAGTCTGCCTGAAAACAATAAACGTCAGATCGGAGATTAACAAGCAATGCTTCTTCTTGCCATCCTGCCAAGCATTATACTGTTCTATGTAGTATGGAAAGGTGACAGATATGAAAAGGAACCTCCCAAACTTCTCATAAAGCTGTTTTTGTTCGGGGCTCTTACAACCATAAGCGCCTCCATCATCGAGATTGTTGCCGGAGACTTTATTTTCGGGTTTCTGGACCATTCGGGATA
>JBGUNV010000006.1:0-8533 GCA_045117595.1 Lachnospiraceae bacterium | reverse complement strand
CCTAATAATCTTCGTGAAGTATGTGATAAAATAAACAAGGTATTCCCTTCCAGAATTCAAAAAGAGGATTGGAAATGGAGATGTCCTTTTGTGTCCTCAAAGTTTAGATTGGGGTTAGATACAAAAAAAGAAGATGTGATAAGTGCTCTGGAGAATTGCTATAGAGAGACAAAGAATTTTGAGGAACTGCTTTTAATGGAATTGGGTAAACAATAATACTCTATTAATGACAGAACACTGATAAAAGAAAAAATATTAGATTAGATTGTCGGATTATTAAGGAGGTTCTATGAAAGGAGAATTAAACAATCGTGCTATTTGGTATCCCCAATGTGATGAAGATAAAATGATTGAAAACTATAAGGATACGATGTTTTATCATTTGACAGAGGGTGTCTTTAGACCGTTTGTTGATTTGGTAAAAAAATCTGAAAGCGATAACTCGATTCCCACGCTAATGCTATGTTTTAGATCAAATAAAGATTCAGAATCTGTTACAATTTATTACAATAATCATATTGTATGGGATTTGGGTGTTACAAAGACAGGACCTCGAGTATCTATTAGTGCTAATCATGCAAGATATTCCAAAAATTGGAAAGATGTTCTTAGTTCTGTTGGAATGGACAGAATTGAATTGATTGAAAAAGAAAGAAAGCTGAAAGAAGAAAAGAAAGAAATTAATATAAATCAAAGATGTATTTTAAAAGGTAAATTTACTAAAGAGGATGCAAAAAACTATGCAGAAAAATCACTTCCACATCTGATAAAAATGATTGACGATTATTTCGATATTGAAAAAGATAAAGATTATTTTAAAGGGCGAAAAGCATATAAAGCATATAACAGAAGGACAAATAAACATATTGAAGGAAAAAGAGACTTAGTTGAGAAAAAAAGACAACAAGAATACTATCTGAAAAATAGAAATAAATGTGGTGGATATTTTGTATATGACATGGAATATGCACATGAATACGGAAGTGCAAAAGAGAGAGATGCTGATTTTGTTTTCATGGATGTACATAAAGCCAATCAGGCGGATTGTCTGGCAGTTAAGTATGATGATGACGGGAAACCACGAAAATTATCGTTCATTGAGATTAAATCTGTAAAAACCTCCATGATAGATAATGATGTAGATGGAAGTGGTTTAAGGGCCCATATGATTAATATGGATAAATACATAACAATGCATCTTGATTATATTAAATTGCGCTTGAAAGAGGCTAAAGATATTCTTACTTTGTACTACAAACTGGGGTTACGCGGAGTATCAAAGGACATGAGTGAGGCTGATCTTTCAGAACTGGGAAAAGAGCACAATCAGGAAATAGTTTTAGTTTATACTGATTCGGCGAAAGAGTATATTGAAACTCCGAGAGGAAAGAAGTGGCTGGACGATACATTGGAGGCTTTTCCCACAGAAGAGAGTGCATATGATATCGTACATATCTTACAAGTAGGGAAGAACTTTAGAGAGGCTCAATGGAACACGTAAAGATATATCAAGGCAATCAAATAGGTGGATGCGTTACGGTTATTTCAAGCATAATTAACGGTGAGACACATCGGATCATGATTGATTATGGGTCATCCCTGCCCGGAAGCGATAATGCAAAAGATTTCGATTACCCATGGGATAATGAACCTGTGGATGCGGTCTTTTTTACTCATTATCACGGCGATCACGTTGGAAGATTGATGGAAATTCCATCTCATATTCCTTTATATATGGGTGCCGTGGCTCGCCAGGCAATGATCAACATACAAGAAGCCTTGGGAAATAATACGCATATTCCTGAGGAAGAGGCTAAATTACATTTGGAGGAGGCGGCTGTTCTAAAAGATGATAAAAGGGTAAAGACGTTCAAATGGAATGGTACATTTTATGATCATGTAAAAGATATAGAAGGCTTTGTTGTTGAACCTTACAGCGTGGATCATTCTGCTTATGATGCGTACATGTTCCTTTTTGAGGCTTGTGATCCTGATACGAAATCCGGGAAATACATAGCTGTTCATACGGGAGATTTCCGTGGACATGGAAGACGCGGACATGTGATGTTGACTTTGGTCAAGAAGTATATTCGGAAGTTTAATAAACGAAGCGTCGATGCGCTTGTGATCGAAGGTACAATGATGAGTCGCTCGTGCGAGAAAGTCATTTCTGAACCTCAGATGCAACTCAAGGCTACGAAATACCTTATGAAACATAAATACGCATTTCTTATATGCTCATCAACTAATGTTGATTCACTCGCAAGCTTTTATCAGGCGGCTCAGGATGCTGTCCATCCATACGGCAGAAATATGTACGTCTATAGTTATTATTTTATCAAGCAATTAAAACTGTACTCGGAGACTGCCGGATCATTTGCAGACGTATACAAGTTTGATAATGTTTTTCAGTTCGATTTGGATCCGACCAAGACTTACCCGCATCAAAAGTGGGATAAGCCCAAAACACAACAGGAGATGATGGAAGATTATGGTTTTATTGCTGTGATAAAGCCAGAGGATTATCATGAGCATTACATTGACGCGTTTGTTGAAGCCTATAAAGCAAAGAGGATTAGACAGATGCCCGTTTTGATATTCTCTATGTGGAATGGGTACTTAAATCCCAAACATAAAGCTTTCAAAAAAGAGTGGTTTGATTTCATCGAACGACAGAAAGCAAAAGGTGTGGAGGTTAACTATGATTTGCATACAAGCGGTCATGCAACACCGAAAATGCTGGCAAGCGTTATTAACGCAATCAATCCGCAGGACGCTCTTTATCCAATGCATACTGAGAAAAAGGCGGAGTTTATGAATCTGCCGATTAAGGATGAAATCAAACAGAGGATCAGACTTAATAGTTAGCATTCATCAATTAAATAGATATAGGTTTTATACTGCTTGTTATAACCTAATTCGAATCCGGCATCGCGTAGCTCTTTGAAGTCGCGTTGCCGGGTTCTTTCGTTACTGTCGGGAAAAAGTTCGTAGTATTCTGATTTGAGATTAGGGAAATAGGGATATTCGGCTTCTGCGTTTTCGCGCATTTCGTCTATATCTTCCGGAGGAAATGTCTCAGGATCCTCCTGCGAGAACTCTATGTAGTCGTTCAGTTCCTGGACGAGAGTCTCATAGTGGTCGATCTCACTCTGATATACACGAGATAACTTGGATACTAATGTTCCGAGGCGATAGAGGCGACGCAGGTGTTGCAAATGTCGTCCTTCGGCGCTTTCGTCAAAGGCGCATTCTTCGTATCTGATATACATATCCCGTGCCTTGTTATATTTTACGTTGATAATGCCGCAATCGCGCAGATCCTTCAGATCACGCTGGAGCATGCGCTGTGAAATGCAAAACTCGTTCATTATCTCTTTCGGACTGATAATGACGCCAAAGGAGATCTCTTCAAGGGTGGGCACTTCGCTTACACGATTATAAATGTTTAATTGTCGAGCCATTTTTGTCATAAGGATATACTATCACACGGCAAATCCTATTGGAATACGGGCAGCTTTCACCTTCTTGCTGATATTGACGTCAAAATCATCAGGTGAGAGCGTAACAAGAGCCTTCTTGCTTATTTTGCTTCCCCGCGTTTTGGATGCGATCCGGTGCGCCTGAGCCAGCTCGGCTTGCTCGAGTAGATTACGTACAAAACGACCATTTCCAAAGTCGTCTTCCTGGCAGGCACTCTCAAAGATTTCATGACACTTTGAAAATGCGGCTTTCTCGAGTTTGTATCCGTGCTGATCGGCCATTAACTTTAGGATATCTACCATTTCGTCCGGAGTGTAGTCGGGAAAATCGAGATGGAAAGCTATGCGGCTTCTCAATCCCTCATTTTTGTCCAAGAAAGCCTTCATTTTGTCGGGATATCCGGCAAATATCACAATCACGTCTTCTCTGTGGTTTTCCATTTCCTGTACTATGGTATTGATGGCCTCGTCGCCAAATGAGTTGCTGTCATCAACGAGTGAATAAGCCTCGTCAATAAACAGGATGCCTCCTTTGGCCGCCCTGAATTTTGAACGAACCGTTTTGGCTGTCCATCCAACATACTTGGCGATCAGATCTGCTCGACCACATTCCACGAATTTACCACCATCGACTATGTCTTCTTTGCGGAGGATCTGCGCAATGAGCCTCGCGACAGTTGTTTTGGCGCTTCCGGGATTGCCGGTAAAGACCATATGAAGCGATGATTTTTGGGCGTTTAAGCCCATGTTGGTCCGGATCTTACGTACTTTTCCGGCATCGATGATCTCGTCAACAACTTGCTTGATCTCTGTGAGACCTACCATCTTTTGAAGTTCATCATAAGGAGCGCTGCTCCGATCTTTAAGCGCTTCGCAGTAGAAACCATAATCTTTATAGGCTTTGTAAATGTGTGTGCGAAGCCCATCTTTGAACCATTTCTCATAAATGTGATAGATCTCTTCAACGCTGAACATCTTTTTATTCCCAATGGCCTTTTCGAGCTCTTCTTCAGAAATATCAAAGGATTCCTTCTGCGCGAGATTCGTAAGATAGGTTTTTGCCTGCTTCTTATCTCCATACCCCTCGTTGATTTTGATTATCTGGATATTTTCGGTTACCTTGGAAATTAGACTGTCTGTAAAGCCAGATTTGTCTTTTATCTCAACAAAGAAACATAATGTGTTCAAATGATATTTATCTATGATATAGTCGATATAATCAACAACTTGTTGATAGGCATTAGCATAGTTTCCGTGGTCTTCGTTAGTTCCGCACATCTCGATGACGACAGTGTTTCCCTGGGCAGATTTGAACATATGCTCAAAATCCGCTTCGTCATAACAGCCTTCGCCGATATTGTGGATCTTCAATATTCGTCTTCCACAAAGCCTTTTATTGGCTATGAGCGCTGGAACCATAAGATCCACGATGTCCATTGCGGCTTTTGTGCCGGATGCACAGATTTTGTAATGAACCGGATTTCCATAGTATTTCTTCTCATTCTGGTCGGAGTAGATGCGCTCCAGCTCTTCGATAAGAGTCGCATCGGCCATTATGTCGTCACCTGCTTTTTTGGCATCTTCCAGAGTGGGATAGTCTTTTTCTTCCATGTATTCCTCGACTTTGAAGTGGCTATTGGAGAAATAATCGATCCCAAGATTGGACCTTTCAAAATGCCAACGCCTGATATAACCGTTTTCATCTGCCTTGTCCCCAAGAAAATCAAGCCGTTTTGCAGATATTTCCTTATATTCGGAGAAAGAGATATTTCGTACTGAGTAGTTCTTTTCAAGGGTTTCCTTTATAAAATCAAAACAGTACTCCAATGATGCATCCCTTGAGGAATAAGCTATAACAGCATTGAGGCATTCCGGGACACCATCATAGAAGTAAACAGACATCTTATCATCCGGGTCACATTTCCTGCCCAAAAGCTTATTAAGCCCCCTGATCATGGTGCCCCAGTCTTGTTGCGGTTGTTTTGCATTAGGATCCATCATAAGATGTTTTGCGCCTATGTTCTTGGTTTTTTTGTCTTTATAGACTATCTGCGTTTCCCAAAGTACCATATCTTCTTCCTCCATTTGAAAATCATATCGGGCTGACTACGCCTTCGGTCATATATCCCTGTATCCAAAGCATTTCAAGCCATTCTGAAAGGCGGGAATCCAGTTCGTTGGACTTTTTGTAAAGCTTTGGGTTATAGCAAGCCGGGTTGCCCTCGGAATAGATTTCCTCAGTATAGAAAAGAGTCCTGCTCAGATAATAAAGCGGTTTAGCTTCAGTAATATTTCCGTTAGAATCCAGATCAAGTTCTATCCTCATCAAAGGATCAAAGAGAGGATCCCCCTGATAATCGGTATTGAGGCACATCTCTATCGTGATGGTGTCCACACTGCGCTCTGAATAGTATACGGAAAATGCCCACTCATTTTTTGTACGTATAACTGCATCATTGGGACCGATCTTATCGAGGATCTCTTTTATACGCTTTCCGTTGATTTGTCTGATATTCATGATATATTCTCCTTGAAGTGTGAGCTTTTGGAAAAAAGAGGAGGAGATCCTCCCCGCGTCAAGCTATTTTGAAGTATCTGTTCATGTTGACCATAACCTTTTTCTTCGAAATTGCCTTACCTTTACCGTCGATTCTGATCAGGGTGAACTGCCTGTATTCCGGTCTTTGTACTGTAAGAGTATCTGATGCTATGTTCATTTTTTTCACCATTGCCATTCCTCTTGCTGTTAATCTGATATTCATATGCAACCCTCCATTCTAAGTGTGATTGTTATGTTCCATATTTAATTGATCGAGCTTGTGAGCAGAGTGTAGCATCTTCAGACTTTGCAAAACGACAATTTGGTGTCGCGAGATGCGACATAAATGTACAATATAGTGCACATGATTCCCACGTGACCGCGACGGCAGAATGACGTTCTTGCGATGCGTATCATGATAGATTTAGATCACATAAAAGCCATGAAACGGGTATACCGGAAAAGGAGGAAGAGATATGGACAGACTGTTTTACAATGAATTAAAAAGGGTGATAGACGAGATAGCTACAGACGAGTTCGACAGGGCAAAAGCGAGGAAGGTTATAGGAGCATGTGAACTGGTAATGAAATACGCCATTGCAGCAAGGGAGTACGGTCTTCTGAAACTTGAAGACGAAATAGTGAACTTGAATAAGTATTCAATGGAGAAGTGGTTATATGAACTTATCATTTTGGTCCTTGACGGAACTGACCATGAAAATGTCGAAGATATTGGATGGTCATCGTTTTTTTCACAGGGGTTCTCTTCTTACGAAGGATTGACCTATCTTATCTACCTTAAGGGAGCACTAATCATCCAGTTTGGTGACTGCCGTGGAATTGCAGAAAAGAAACTGAAGTCTATGTTGCCCGGGGAAATCCTTACTATGGTTCCAAATACTATGGAGGAAGAACCGTTCACAGACTAGGCTATTGTAATCATATGTGATCATTAGTATACTTTAGACGTACATAATAATGTGCATTCATTGGAACATCACCTGCGGGAGGATTTACTATGTACGCTACCGGAAATAAAAAGATGCTTAATATGCTTATCCTGGAGGTTTTAAGGAAATACTCTGATGAAAAGCATCCGCTTACACAGCAGCAGATCATTAAGCTCCTTAAGCAGAACTATGGGATGGAATGTGATAGGAGATCCGTTAAGAATAATGTTGAACATCTTGTGGAACTGGGATATGAGATATCAATGGATAAGGGATATTATCTTATTACCCGCGAGTTTGATGATGCCGAACTTAGAATTCTGATCGACAGCGTGTTGTTCTCCAAGTCTATCTCGACCAAGCAGGCACAGGGACTAATAGAAAAGTTAAAAGAGTTTGCCAGCGATTTCTTTATTGCAAAGGTTTCGCATATTAAGAACCTCCCGAATTTGAATCGTACGATCAACAAGCAGGCTATGTATGCTCTTGATACGATCAATGATGCCATATCTGAACGGAAGAAGATCAGCTTCCTGTATAACGAGGTCGGGACGGATTTCAAACTGCATCCTAAGAAAAAGGAGCCTTCGGTTTTTAATCCGTACGAGATTGTTGCCAATAATGGACGATTTTATCTTATTGGAAACTATGAAAAATATGACAATATCGCACATCTTAGAATCGACAGGATGACAGAAGTAGAGATGCTTGATGAGAGAGTAAAACCTCTTAAGCATATCCCGGGATATGAAAGAGGATTTGATCTGCCCAAACACATGGCTGAGCATATTTATATGTTTAGAGGTCCGAGTGAGATGATCACGATTAAGACTACTGAGGATAAGATGACTGATTTGGTTGATTGGTTTGGAACGGATTTTAGCGTAACAAAAGGAAAGGGAAATGAGATAACGGTAAGATTGAGCTGTAACATTCATGCCATGGAATACTGGGCATTGCAATATGGGCCTTCTGTAGAAGTGCTAAAGCCAGAATCGCTGAGGCAACAGATATGTGAGGACATTCGGGGAATGGCTGAAAAGTACAGATGTTAAGAAAATGGCTATATGATTAGTGATTTGAAGAATCCTTCGGGATTCTTCTTTTTATGTGGAAAATAATGCACACACAACTCGATACAATTGAAATACATCCTAACAAAACCTGGATCAATGTACGAAATTGGAGAAATTGCAGATATGGAAGAAGGCGCCATAAGGAAGTTTCCACCGCATCACAGGGAATCTGAAAGGGGCGTGGTGGGAGCCATGTTGTTGGATCGAGCAGCGGCCATCCAAGCAATGGATATGTTAGTGGCAGATGATTTCTATGTAAAAGAGTTTGGTTATGTTTTCAACGCTATTAAAGCCGTTGTTGAAGAGAACCTGATTATAGACCCAACCACTATATCGAATAAGCTTATGGAGATGAATGCTCCTGCGGAGATAGCATCAGGGGATTATCTGCGCAACCTTGGAATGTGGGCTTCTACATCAGCTGTAATCGGACAACATATCGAGATAGTTAAAGAAAAATCAATTCTCCGAAAGGTGATAAAAGTA
>JBGUNV010000005.1:0-2924 GCA_045117595.1 Lachnospiraceae bacterium | reverse complement strand
TGAAAGTACTGCCTGCGATCAAATCGGGGGAGCTGCTGGGTTGTAATGCTGCTGATGATGGGCTGATGACCAGCAATGATTCAGACGATGCAGATACAAGTGAGAAACCCGCAGGCGCTGTTCCGGTAACTCCCGATGTGATAGTGGTCGATCCGCCCAGAGCAGGTATCCATCCAAAAGTACTGCCAATGATCGCTGAATACGGCGTTGATGAGATCCTCTACATTTCCTGTAACCCGAAGACAATGTGCAAAGACCTTGCGGTGCTACAGGAGTATGGATACAGAGTGAAGTATATGAAGCCGTATGATAACTTCCCGATGACAAAACATGTTGAGACCGTAGTTCTTCTGTCACGCAAGGCGGATTAAAACTACATCAAAGGGCTGAAATCAAGGGATTCCGAGGACAGGGGTGTTAAAAATACCCTCTCTGGAATTCCTCTGTTATTGGTTCTGACAATAGTTGTGAACACTGGATTTAAGCGAAGCGAAACAAGGCAACTACTTTTTCCCTTGGCGTAACAAGGCAACTATTGTTTTTGGGGATTTCGGAGGGTGTGTAACAAGGGAACTGTTGTCAGGATAAATATTGTAAAATTGCCCAAATATCATTATAATAAAATAGAAACTTAATGGGGCAAAAAGGAGAATGTCATATGGATGACATTAAGAATGTCGTACGCATAGAGAAAACCCGTGTCATCAAAGACTACAGTGTCGGTATATATGCCCGGGTCAGTACAAACAGCAAAGAGCAGCTTGACAGCCTTGCCAATCAGATATCGGGACTTACACGTCTTGCGTCAGCACACCGGACATGGTTTGTGGCGGATATCTTTATTGATGTAGGTACGGCAAAGACGGGATCTACAAGAGAAGAATTCAACCGTATGATCAGGGAGTGCGAAAACGGACATATCGATATCGTTCTTACGAAGAGTATAAGTCGCTTCGGACGAGATACTGTCGAAACTTTGGAGGCAGTACGAAAGATCAAGGATGCCGGGAAAAGGATCATCTTTGAACGTGACAAGATCGATACTGAAACCGTGGACAGCGAATTACTCCTGTCGATGATCGAAGTCTGTGAGCAAACGGAAAACGAGTGGCGCAGCGAGAATATCAGAATCGGTCTGAAGCAAAGAGCGGCCAACGGCACATCCGGTCTATATGACAGACCGTGCTATGGATATTACAAAGACAAAAACGGCATGCTTGCCATCGATGAGAAAACGGCGGAGGTCGTCCGGAACATCTTTGACTGGTATCTGGAAGGGGCAAGCGCGGTAGGCATCAAGAAGCAGCTTGAGAGCAAACAGATTAAAAGTCCCAAAGGGAAAGATACATGGAGCAAGCATACGATCGAATCCATCCTGACCAACATGAAATATACCGGGGATGTAGCGATCGCGGATTCCGGCGGCTCTGGGAACCGGTATAAGCTTGGCGATCACCACACTGGAATCATCTCCAAGGAGAAATTTGAGGCGGTGCAGATCGAGCGGGCGATGCGCAGCAATATGGAAAGAACAGAAGAGGGCTGGAAACGCAGAAGTACGAAGTACAGTTCCAAACGTAAGAAATAACAGGAATTTAAGCAGGTAGACAACATTGTCCGGCGGCGAAATACGGCATTTCTCGCTTTGTGTCGTGTTAAAGGATGATTCCGGATCGTATCATGGCTTGGAAAGGAGGTCACCCATATGGATCAGGTCAAGATTGGCTCTTTCCTGAAAGAACTGAGGAAGGAAAGAAATCTGACGCAGGAAAGTCTGGCTGAAAAGCTGAATGTCTCCAACAGAACGATATCCCGATGGGAAACAGGAAGCAATATGCCTGATATCGGTATGCTGGTCGAGATCGCCGAGTTCTATGACGTGAGCATACCGGAAATCATCAATGGAGAAAGGAAAAGCGAGAACATGAACCAGGAAACAAAAGAAACTGCTGTGGCTATGGCGGAGTATAGCCGTAATGAATTAAAAACAGGAAAGCAGAGGATCATCGGCGCATTGCTGTCGGGGTTCGGCATCTTTGTTATCGTATCGGCATTATCGATATTTCCGAGTGAAAGCAGCTGGGGAAGTATCTACTCTGTGATCGGGAGCATTTTATTGATCACAGGCATCTATTTCTTAACGAGAAGAATTCTGGCGAGGAGAGTGCAGCGTATTATTTGCATAGCTGCCTGTGCCGTCATTTTATTCGGAATCTTCAGCGTCACCGACTATGTGGCCGTTAAACACTTCAACCAGGTGCCGCGATTCAGATATGAGACAGGATGGGATTCACGCAATCCGGATCAGTTGGTCTATAAGACACTGTTCTTTACCGCTGTCCGTAAGAACCCCGGAACGGAGAGTGAAGTGGTAGAAATTATAAAATAGCCCCGTCGAGATTAAAATGTGCGAGACAATAGAACTGCTAAAAAACACTGTAGATATGTGGGATTTGCACACTTGATGGACAAATTCACAGATAGCCCCCGTATCTCATGTGGAGTGCGTATCCCTTCTTCAAAAACATAAACCTCTGTAACCATTGAAAATTCAACGTTTTCAGGCACCGGAAAATTACGGTAAAAAACACGATTTTAGGGCCGAAAATGGCAAAAATGAAGAAAATCGCCAACCTCGTATTAAGGGGGATATAAGACCTAGAGTTGAGTAGATATAAGAAAAATATGTAAAAAAAACGTGTTATTTAGCTGCTAAAAAGTGCTCATACATCATTACTGCTGAGTAAAAGGAGATGAAGTATGAGCACTAAAAGTTGCCTGACAACCCATAGTTGGAATAGAATTGAGGAAAGGTTGTAAGCGACAAATTCAAACTTGTAGAAATGAGACAAGTAAAATGGCAAATATTATAACTGGGAATAATCATGTATAGGGTAATCATAGTAGAAGACGATAACGGAATA
>JBGUNV010000004.1:0-9204 GCA_045117595.1 Lachnospiraceae bacterium | reverse complement strand
TGTCTGATCTCATCCTGATGTTTATAAAGAGCATCGTAAATATTGAGAATGGTACCTCCGGGATAACCGAATACGGTATCAACTCCCTGTTCGAGGAGACATTCCATTACGATCTGAGAACCGGTCAACTCCATTATTATCTCCCTTTTCAAAAATCTGACTTAAGTACTGCTCCCTTGTCTCCGCTTGTGACAAGTTTTTCATATCTTGCAAGATATCCGCCCGTAACCTTTGGCTTGCGGGGTTTCCATCCCGATCTGCGCTCTTCCATCTCCTCATCGGAAACCTTTACATTTAATGAAGCATTCGGTATATCAATGCAGATGATATCTCCCTCTTCGATAAGTGCTATAGGTCCGCCCACAGCCGCTTCTGGTGATACATGTCCGATCGACGCTCCACGGCTTGCTCCGGAGAACCTTCCGTCTGTGATAAGCGCAACACTCTCTCCGAGACCCATACCTGCTATTGCCGATGTGGGATTGAGCATCTCTCTCATTCCGGGTCCTCCCTTGGGGCCCTCATATCTGATAACGACAACATCTCCTTCAACGATCCTGCCGCCCTTTATCGCCGCTATGGCATCTTCTTCACAGTCAAACACGCGTGCAGGTCCTTCATGAGTCAGCATACTTGGTGCAACCGCACTTCTTTTGACAACCGAACCGTCAGGCGCGATATTTCCGGTAAGGACAGCAAGTCCGCCGGTCTTACTGTAAGGGTTATCCATCGGACGGATGACCTCGGGATTACGGTTGACGCATCCGGCAAGATTCTCGCCAAGCGTTTTGCCCGTTACGGTCATACAGTTCGTATCAAGCAGGCCCGCATCTGCAAGCTGCTTCATTACCGCATGTACTCCTCCGGCTTCATTCAGATCCTCCATATATGTAGGGCCTGCCGGAGCAAGATGACACAGGTTCGGCGTCCTGGCCGATACCTCATTAGCCATCGTTATGTCAAAATCATATCCGATCTCATGCGCAATAGCCGGTATATGAAGCATTGAATTGGTGGAACATCCGAGGGCCATATCCACTGTAAGTGCATTTATTATGGATTCCTTTGTGATGATATCACGAGGACATATATTCTTCCTGTACAGTTCCATGACAGCCATACCGGCGTGCTTTGCCAGCGCGATACGCTCCGAGTAAACGGCGGGTATCGTACCGTTTCCGGCAAGTCCCATGCCAAGCGCCTCCGTCAGGCAGTTCATCGAATTAGCCGTATACATTCCCGAACATGATCCGCATGTTGGACATACCTTACGCTCGAATTCTTCTACTTCTTCATCACTCATCCTGCCGGCAGCCTGTGCTCCGACCGCTTCAAACATCGATGACAGGCTTCTCTTCTTACCCATTACATGCCCGGCAAGCATCGGACCTCCCGAAACAAATACCGTCGGAACATTTATCCTTGCCGCTGCCATAAGAAGTCCGGGTACATTCTTGTCACAGTTCGGTATCATGACCAGTGCATCAAACTGATGGGCCAGTGCCATGCATTCGGTCGAATCGGCGATCAGATCACGTGTCACAAGCGAATACTTCATTCCGATATGCCCCATGGCTATACCGTCACATACCGCTATCGCGGGAAATACGACAGGTGTTCCTCCTGCCATCGCAACTCCTGTTTTAACTGCCTGGGTTATCTTGTCCAGATTCATATGCCCGGGCACTATCTCATTATACGAACTTACAATACCGACAAGCGGTCTTTCCATTTCCTCTTTTGTGAAACCAAGAGCATGAAACAGGGATCTGTGAGGTGCCTGAGCACTTCCGACCTTAACTGCATCACTTTTCATATCAGCCCTCCTATCATAATTTATAAAAAGGTGCCCTGAGCGGACACCTCATTAATCACATTGCCCAATATGACCTCATTCGGTGGCCGCAGCTTCCTCGGGTTTTTCAACCTGCGTAATGGCAGTCTTCTGCATCGGGATCCTGCAGTTCTTGTTATTTCCGAACTCTACGATGACTGTATCATCGGTAACATCAATAACAACTCCATAGAATCCGCTCGACGTCAGAACGGAATCGCCTGCAGCAAGTGTCGACAAAAGCGCCTCCATCCTCTTCTGTTCCTTCTTCTGGGGCTTGATCATAAGAAAATAGATCGCCACACCGAATATGGCAATATAGCCGACCATCATAAGAATACTTCCGGTACCGCCTCCTGCTGCTTCAGTCAATAATATAGGGTTCATCAAAGTTCCTCCGTAATATGTCTATAAAGTATACTTGTAATATAATACACAACATGTATGGATGTTTCAAGGTGAAATTTCACTAATTTAACCGTTACTGACCCTCTCAAGCTTCGTTTTCTTATAGCTTGCAAAACACCCGTTATCAAGTGCCTGTCTGATCTCTTCCATCATTGTATTGTAAAAATACAGATTATGCATGACACAAAGCCGCATTCCGAGCATTTCCTTTGCCTTGAGCAGATGTCTGATATACGCTCTCGAGTAATGTCTGCATGCAGGGCATTTGCATCCCTCCTCGATCGGACGGTCATCAAGCTCGTACTGCGCATTCAGAAGTCTTACAGTCCCGTTATTGGTATACAGGTGTCCGTGACGCCCGTTTCTGGACGGATATACGCAGTCAAAAAAGTCCACTCCGCGTTCCACACCCTCGAGAATATCTGCGGGAGTACCGACACCCATGAGATATGTGGGCTTATCCTGCGGAAGATAAGGTACGACCTGATCGAGAATATCATACATTACCTCGTTAGGTTCACCCACGGCAAGACCTCCGATGGAGTATCCGGGGAGGTCAAGTTCTGATATCCTCTTCGCATGTTCGATCCGTATATCGGGAAAGACTGCTCCCTGGTTGATACCAAAAAGCATCTGCTGTCTGTTGATCGTATCCGGAAGAGCATTCAGCCTTTCCATTTCATCTCTGCATCTTATAAGCCAGCGTGTAGTACGGTCAACGGAATCCTGAACATAAGAACGCTCAGCCAGTGATGATGGACATTCATCAAAAGCCATCGCTATCGTGCTTGCCAGATTGGACTGTATCTGCATGGACTGTTCGGGCCCCATGAATATCTTACGTCCGTCAACGTGCGAATTGAAATACACCCCTTCCTCTTTTATCCTGCGAAGAGAGGCAAGCGAAAACACCTGAAATCCACCCGAATCGGTAAGTATCGGTCTGTCCCAGACCATGAAACGATGCAGTCCGCCGAGTTTTTTGATGATCTCGTCTCCCGGACGGACATGCAGATGATATGTATTGGAAAGCTGTATCTGACAGCCAAGTTCCTTAAGATCCTCGGTTGATACCGCACCCTTTATTGCTGCGGCAGTACCGACATTCATGAAAACCGGAGTCTGGACAGTGCCGTGTACCGTGACAAATTCACACCGTTTTGCCCTGCCTTCAGTCTTAAGTACTCTGTACATCAGTACTCGCCTTTCAGATATTCTTCAAGGCACACACCACGTTCGGTGATGTCCATTGCATACTCTCTGCCTACATATCTGAAATGCCACGGCTCATATACTATACCCGTGATCTCTTCCTTGCCACGGGGATATCTCAAAATAAAACCGTATTCGGGAGCATGCCCGGCAAGCCATTTACCTGCATCGGTATCTCCGAATCCGTCATCCATCGTCGTATAGGATCCCGTCAGTATATCAAGAGCCAGTCCTATATGATGCTCACTTGTCCCGGGAACGGTTACGTTCATTGAACCGATCTTGTATGCTTCAAGATACGTATACCCTTCCCTCATGAGCTTGTTTATCTTGTTATCAAACAGTTTCTGCTGACGGTCATATGATCTGTAGGCACTGCATATCATAAGGTTTATCCCGTCTTCTTCCGCTGCATCTATCATCCGGTAGATATCGCTGATTATCCTCTCATCAGCCCTCTGGGATTCGTTTATGTTGGCAAGCTGCGGTTCGAATCCTTCGGGAACCGGATTCTGCTTGTTAACAAGCATCAGTCTCCAGTCATCAGGATCGATGATCGGCATGTCCGTATCGCCATCCCCGGGAACATCATCAAGAATTGCTTCATCATCCGCAGTCTCTTCGCTCTCATTTGCTGACTCATCGGTATTTTCATCAGAAGAAGCGTCAGCCTCATTTTCCTTCGGCAGCCCTTCCCTTTCGAGCTTCTCAATATACTCGGTAATACCTTTCTTGTCGGCAGCACTTTCGTTATCAAAGAGGAAATCATCGGCCGTCATGTAATCCGAATCGTTTACGGAAGCCACGCACCTGATGTTAACGATCTTTTTGTTCTCACTCGCGGCACTTGTATCCGTTGTCGTACATACAAGTACACCGCCGATAAGAGCAGCAATATATACGGCCGTTATGCATTTGTCAATGTAATAAGTGATCGGTCTCATAACTTCTTGGTAATAATACAGTTGCCGCTAGGGACTTTGATGAACGGCCCGTTCATAACGATTATGTTATCCTTAAGATTAAGCGTGAAAATGCTCATCGTATTTGACTCGTGATTGAGGCTGACTATATGTTTTGAATCCGGGAAAAATGCCACATCCTTCGGATAGTCTCCCGAAACCGGTAAGGACAGTCTTTTGTCGAGCAGGCCTGTCTTCTCATCCACCTTGAAAACGGCAACAGAATTACTGCCTGCCACGGAATTCATCAGAAGTTTATGATCCGGTGAGAACTTCATTGCGCAGGAGATACTTCCCGAGGTTTTATAATCCTCATTGATCGTCGATACCGATCCGATGCGTTCGAATTCGGGATCCCCGTCCTCATCCCTGTATGAATATATGTCTATCTTACACGCAACTTCATGCGTCACGTAAGCAAACTTTCCGTTCTTATGGAATTTGATATATCTCGGAGCACTGTCCTGGTCGCAGCGGATCATATCCACCAGTTTCAGTTTGCCTGTGTTCTTGTCAAATGCAAAGACCTTGACCTGATCCATACCCAGATCACATACACACAGATACTTATTGTCTCTTGTCATCTTGGCGCATGTAACATGAGGAAGGAATGATCTCTCGATAATGCTGCCTATACCCGCCGAGAATACTTCATCCGTTATCTCCCCGACACTCCCGTCCGGATTTATCTTCAGAACAGTTACCTTGGCATCATGGTATCCGGCAACAAACAGGAACCTGTCCTCATAATCCGTTGACAGATAACAGCCTCTCATGCCGTTTATCGTGGCTGTTCCGATGTTCTTCAGGCATCCGTCGGGTCCGATGCTGTAACTTTCCACACCG
The DNA here is from genome assembly GCA_045117595.1 of Lachnospiraceae bacterium. Classification (GTDB taxonomy): domain Bacteria; phylum Bacillota; class Clostridia; order Lachnospirales; family Lachnospiraceae; genus UBA2868. Next base: position 3,942 of record JBGUNV010000004.1, on the reverse strand, counting down.
AAATCCGTGATCGCATACAGATACTTTCCGTTATGCGATAATGATATATATGAAGAATTGGTTATCTCAACTTCATCCTTTTCCTTAAGTCTTCCTGCCTTGACGTCAACATCATATATATATATCCCGACCTTGGCATTCCGGGTATAAGTGGAAACATATGCCACATACCTGTCGTCTTTTTCCCTGACAGTTTTTTCCTTAACGGCTTTTTCCTTAACGACTTTTTCCTTTACGGTTTTTTCCTTTGCTGTTTTCGGTGCGGCCTTCTCTGCCATTTGGATCCCTCTGTGCTGAATGATTACAGATTTTCATACAAAGTTAATTGTCCGCTCATTGACCGGAATTGTCAACCACTACATGTTGGGTAAACATAACACCGTACATTTAACATTCTTCTTTTATTTTGCAGACATATACTGTATAATTCGTTACGTTAGTCAAATGAAGTACAGCAATATCGATTTTTGCTTTGTAAGGAGTAGGGATTGAGCAAAAAACTCATTGAACTTAAGAACATATCCAAATCATTCGGAAACAACCTTGTCCTCGATGAACTGGATCTGTATATACGCGAAAACGAATTCGTAACGCTCCTGGGGCCTTCAGGATGCGGCAAGACAACCATATTGCGTATCATCGGCGGCTTTGAAACTCCCGATATAGGCAGTGTTTACTTTGACGGAGAGGATATCACAAAAGTTCCGCCCAACGAACGGCAGCTTAATACGGTATTCCAGAAATATGCGCTTTTCACACATATGACAGTTGCCGAAAACATAGCCTTCGGCCTCCGGATCAGAAAAAAATCAAATGAATATATTAAGGATAAGATCAGATATGCTCTTGATCTTGTCAATCTGTCGGGATTTGAAGACAGGTATCCCGACTCACTGTCCGGCGGGCAGCAGCAACGTATCGCCATCGCCCGTGCCATCGTCAATGAGCCAAAGGTCCTTCTGCTCGATGAGCCGCTTGGTGCTTTGGATCTGAAACTTCGCCAGGAAATGCAGTACGAGCTCATACGTCTCAAAAATGAACTCGGTATCACTTTTATATATGTAACTCACGACCAGGAAGAGGCACTTACAATGTCCGATACAGTGGTCGTTATGAACCAGGGATATATCCAGCAGATCGGAACTCCCGAGGATATCTACAACGAACCGACGAATGCCTTTGTGGCAGACTTCATCGGAGAAAGTAATATCATAGACGGGATCATGAAAAAAGACCGACTTGTGTGCATAGGCGGTCAGGATTTCGAATGCGTCGATACCGGATTCGGGGAAAACGAGCCGGTTGATGTTGTGATCCGTCCCGAAGATGTTGAACTCGGTCCTCCCGAGGGCGGCCAGACAACAGGCACTGTTACATCCATCATATTCAAGGGTGTTCACTATGAGATACAGGTAAACAGCGCCATCGGGATCACTTTTATGGTACAGACAACACAGCACTTCCCGATCGGAAGCTTTGTCGGCATAAATGTTATACCTGACAATTTCCAGATAATGCATAAACCTCAGTCCGAGGATGAAGAGATATTGGACAAGGAAGGTTATTTCACCCAGTCAGACCATGAATCGTAAGAAAATGCAGATACTTTCAATTCCATATATATTCTGGATAGTGGGATTTACCGTGATCCCGCTTCTGTTTGTATTTGCCCGCGCGATCACAACCCCTGCCGGCGGCTTTACTTTTGATAACCTTATCGCCATATTTGACCCTGTTCACAGAAAAGCTCTCCTGCTCTCAATAGAGCTGGCTCTTATCTGTTCCGCTGTCTGCGTACTTATATCATATCCCGCCGCGCTCGTACTTCGTTCCCTGCGTATTTCCAACAAACGGATACTTATATTCATTCTCATCCTCCCGATGTGGATGAATTTTATCCTGCGCATACTTGCCATACAGATGCTCATATCCAAAAACGGGATCATCAATCATTTTCTGTCCATCCTGGGAATGCAGCCCGTGAATATCATAAACACGCCGTTTGCGATCGTTCTCGGTATGGTTTACGACTATCTGCCGTATATGATGTTACCTGTACTCAACTGTGTTCTTGCCATACCCGACGATATCATAGAAGCTTCAAAGGATCTCGGGGCGGACAGATTTACCGTCCTTGCAAAGATACTGATCCCCCTTTCTCTTTCCGGTATCGGGAGCGGGATCACCATGGTATTCGTACCGTCCATGACCGAATTCGTTATTGCCAATATTCTCGGCGGAGGCAAGATACAGCTCCTCGGAAACATAATCGAACAGGAATTCTCGGTCTCCATGAACTGGAACCTGGGTTCGGGTCTGTCTGTGACACTGATGGTGTTTGTACTTATAACAACATTACTTTTTGGAAGGAAAACGCCTGAAGGTGTACATAAGGGATTAGTGATATGATCGGAAAGATAGCCGGAAAAATCTATATTGCCATTGTGATGCTGTTTTTATACGCGCCCATAATGGTGCTGATCGCACTCAGTTTTAACTCTTCCAGATCAAGAGTCCTGTGGGAAGGGTTCACTCTCAAATGGTACAGAACCCTGCTGGCAAGTTCCTATATCATGGATGCGCTCAAAACCACCATCGAGCTTGCCGTAGCCTCTGCATTTATCGCAACCGTTATCGGTCTGCTTGCCGCCGTCGGGATATACGCGATGCGCATAAAGGGACGTAAGACCATGATGTTTTTTACAAACATCCCTCTTCTTAATGCGGATATAGTTACGGGCATCGCACTCATGCTATGGTTCGTCAGATTCATTCCGCTGGGATTTTCAAGCGTGCTCATAGCCCATATAACATTTAATATACCATATGTTATCTTATGTATCCTGCCCAAACTGGAGACGGCTGACATACGCCAGTTTGAGGCTGCCAGAGATCTGGGGGCAACGAGTACCTATGCCTTTGTCAAGATCATCATCCCCGAACTTGCCGGAGGTATCCTCGCGGGATTTTTTATGGCAATGACTATGTCTATGGATGATTTTGTGATAACATACTTTACAAAAGGTCCGGGGGTAAATACGCTTTCGACTCTTATATACGGCGAGATCAGGAAAGGCATCAAGCCTGAAATGTATGCTCTTTCCACTTTGCTGTTTCTTATGGTGCTTATTGTCTTACTGATAACAAATATACTGACGAGGTCTTCCTCTGACAGGAAAACGGAAGAAGGAGTTCAATAATTATGAAAAAAAGAAGCATCGGTTTACTCATCATTCTCTGTCTGACATGCACATTGTTTTCGGGATGTTCCGAGACGGGTCCCGTTTCAAATGAGGAAGTGTCTCTTACCGTTTTTAACTACGGTGAATATCTCGATCCGGAAATGATATCCAAATTCACCAGGGAAACCGGGATAATCATCAAATATGAAGAAGCAACAACGCCTGAGGAGATGTACACCAAATACAGCTCGGGAGCTATTACCTATGATCTTTTGTGTACATCGGATTATATGATCAAACGGCTCATAGATGAGGGTGAAGCCCAGGAGGTGGATCTGAACTCGCTTGAGAACATCAAGAATATCGATCCGAAGTTCCTGAAGGAATCCGAGGCTTTTGATCCGGGAAACCGTTACGCTCTTCCGTACTTCTGGGGAACGGTCGGAATACTGTATAATACCAAACAGGTTAAGGAACCGATAGACAGCTGGGATGTGCTCTTTAACGGTGACTATAAGGGACAGATCATCATGCAGGACAGCATGCGCGATTCCTTTATGGTCGCTCTTAAATATCTGGGTTATTCTCTTAATACCAGGGATGAAAATGAGATAAGGGCTGCAGCCGATCTTCTCAAGAAACAGAAGCCGGACGTTGCCAGCTATCTTGTTGATGAGGCAAGGGACGAGATTGTTGCCGGAAATGCCGCAATGGCCGTTGTATACTCTGGCGAAGCCTACCTCGGCAATCTGTATAATCA
>JBGUNV010000003.1:0-3890 GCA_045117595.1 Lachnospiraceae bacterium | reverse complement strand
ATCGATGCCTGCGCGGCACTCGGAAAATTTGATGCAAAATACGGTGTGTATTTCTGTTTCGGCAATCACGACAAAGGATATTATTCCAATGAGAGAAGAGGTTATGGCGGCGATGAGCTTGTAGCCGAACTCGAGAAGAACAACGTGAGGGTACTGCAGGATGAGAGTGTTCTTATTGATGACAGATTCTATGTTATAGGAAGATGTGATGCAGGTTACGGTGGTAGCAGCCGCATGCCGGCCGATGAACTTGTGAGCGGGCTTGATAAGGATAAGTACATGATCGTCCTTGATCACCAGCCTGTGGATTATGAAGCAGAGGCTGCTGCTGATATGGATCTGGTATTGTCAGGCCATACCCACGGAGGACAGTTGTGGCCGCTCGAATACATTCAGCCGCTTATTTCCGAAAATGACAAGGTCAGAGGACATGAGAGACGGGTAAATACCGATTTTATCGTGACAGACGGGATTTCCGACTGGGCCGTGAAGTTCAAGACCGGATGCAGATCGGAATATAACATCATTGATATCGAAGGAAAGCGCTAAATATATGACTACCGAACTGAATGATAAAAGTGTTTTGTATAAACTGCTGATATTAATTGCCGTATGTATCGGAACGGCTGCGGTTTTGTGCGGCTGTGATGACGACAGGGCGGTTGAACTTATCGTCACGAAAGCGCCCATAGCCGTTAACAGCGAGATAGAAGATGATGCAGTTCCCGTTACAGACGGTGATGGGGAATCCTACGATCCTTCCGGGGATGAGACGGAGGATATTACGGAAGACGGCAGTGAAAAAGAAAACAAAGAGGACGAAGATACCGAAGATACCGGAGAGACTGAAAATGCCGATGAAGGTGATACCGGCAAAGAGGAAGATAACGAAGAGGACTCAGGTGAAGAAGAAGACACAAAAACCGAAGCCGCATCAGCAGTTCCCGGCAGTGTTGAGAATGTCGGACTTAACGGAAGCTGGCAGTTTGCCGGCAATTCGGCAATAAACTCCGGAAGTGCAAAACTGTATCGTGCCGCAGATAACAGAAAGGGTGTTGTTATTGCTGTAAATGCAGGACACGGTACAAAGGGAGGGCAGTCGGTAAAAACACTGTGTCATCCGGACGGGTCTCCAAAGGTTACGGGAGGATCTACGGGAGCGGGATCGATCAAGGCGACAGCCGTATCGGGCGGTATGTCTTTTGCCGACGGTACTTCGGAAGCGTCGGTAACCCTTCGTGAGGCGCAGATACTGAGGGATATACTTCTGTCACGCGGATATGATGTCCTGATGTTAAGAGATGATTCGGATGTCCAGCTTGATAACATCGCAAGGACGGTTATCGCCAACAATACCGCGGCATGTCATATAGCGATCCACTGGGATGGTGATAATCTTTCATATGACAAGGGATGTTTTTACATATCAACTCCTGACGGCATAAAGGGAATGGACCCTGTTTCATCCCACTGGCAGCAGCATGAGGCGCTCGGGCAGTCATTGATAGCAGGACTTGCTGCAAAAGGATGCAAGATCTACAAGGGCGGCAGCATGGCCATAGATCTGACCCAGACATCGTACAGCACGATACCGTCTGTTGATATAGAACTCGGAAATGCCGCTTCGGCACACGATGACGGTACACTTAATCAACTTGCGCAGGGAGTTGCTGACGGAATATCGGAAATGTTTTTATATATCAAAAAAGAAAAACGGAGGTACTGACATGGAGAACTGGAGAAGGCATATTTTCGGATTGAAGGATGTGGTGATCTTTTCACTTGCGTCCCTCCTTTTGGGACTCGTTGCAGGTTTTTTCCTTGCTCCCATCAAGAAGGGCATGAGCATAGGATGTAACAACGGGAACAATTATGTTTCGAAAGATGCCGACAAGGAATTGCATGAGGATCTGGAAATGGAGATGAACGAACTCAGATGAAGACGAAGATAGCTTTTTTTGATGCAAAAGAATATGACATCGCGTCTTTTGAAAACGCGGATCGTAACGGTGATCATGAGATAAAGTTTTATGAAACGAAACTGTCTGCTGATACGGCCGAGCTGGCAAAAGGTTATGATGTTGTATGTGTGTTTGTAAATGATACGGTAAACGCTGAGGTAATCGATAAGCTGTGTTCCTACGGGGTAAAACTTGTGGCACTTCGATGCGCGGGATACAACAATGTCGATATCGAGCATGCATACGGCAGGATCCATCTGGTGCGCGTTCCGGCATATTCGCCGTATGCGGTTGCGGAACATGCGATGGCACTTCTCCTTACGAGTATCCGACGTATACATAAGGCATACATAAGGACCAGAGATCATAACTTCAGTCTGAACGGGCTGACGGGATTCGATCTGCACGGCAAAACAGTGGGTGTTGTCGGAACGGGCAAGATCGGCAGGATATTCATTGACATATGTAAGGGTTTCGGAATGAATGTCATTGCATACGACAAGTTTCCCGCGACAGATGCAGGCATAGATTATGTGCCGCTTGAGGAGATATGGAAAAAGTCGGATATCATCTCGTTCCACTGTCCGCTTACCGAGGAAACGAAACATATGGTAAATCCGGCGAGCATAGCTAAGATGAAGAAGGGCGTTGTTCTTGTAAATACATCCAGAGGTGCCCTGATCGATTCGGAGAGCCTGCTTGACGGGATCAAGGAGCGCAGGATAGGCGCGGCCTGTCTTGATGTTTACGAGGAGGAGTCGGATGTGTTCTTCCATGATTTTTCGGGCCATATAATCGAGGATGATACACTTGCGCGTCTAATCTCGATGCCGAATGTTATCGTAACATCGCACCAGGCATTTCTGACTTCGGAGGCATTGGCCAATATAGCTGATACCACGCTGTCAAATATAGAACAGTTCATGGAAGAAGGCAGAAGTGATAATGAACTTTGTTATAAATGCGAGAAATTTGCAAAATGCCCCAAGGAACATAAGAACAAGTGCTTTTGAGAGGACAGGATATGACATACGAAGAAATGCTTGAAAATGCCAGAAGTGCCATGCAGCCGCATTGTATGGCCTGCAGTGTGTGTAACGGAAAAGCGTGCAAAAACACGATACCCGGACCCGGAGCCAAGGGAACGGGAGATGTGGCGATAAGAAACTATGAAGCGTGGAAGGATATACGTGTCAATATGGATACGATCCACCCGCTGTTCGAGCCGGATACTTCCTTTGATTTCTTCGGACGTAAGATGAAATATCCGATACTTGCCGGACCTGTCGGCGCCGTTAACATGCATTACGGTGATAAATATAATGATATGCAGTATAACGACATTCTGGTAAGGGCATGTGCCGAGGCCGGGATCGCCGCCTTCACCGGAGACGGAATGATGAAGGAGGTAGTTGTTGCGGCAACGCAGGCCATAGCAGCAAGCGACGGGATCGGGATCCCGACGATCAAACCGTGGGATGAGGAAACGCTCAGGGAAAAATTTGATCTTGTTGCAGGATCAGGATGTTTTGCCGTTGCAATGGATATTGATGCGGCCGGCCTTCCTTTCCTGCAGAAACTCGAGCGTCCCGCAGGTGCCAAATCAGTAGAGGAACTTGCGAAGATCATAGAACTTGCAGGTAAACCTTTTATCCTGAAGGGTATAATGACCGTTGCGGGCGCCGTAAAGGCAAAAGAAGCCGGTGCAGCAGGCATCGTCGTATCGAACCACGGAGGACGCGTTCAGGATCAGTGCCCTGCAACGGCTGAAGTGCTTGAGGACATTGTCGATGCCGTCGGAGATGATATGATGATACTTGTTGACGGAGGACTCCGCAGCGGTGTAGATGTTTTCAAGGCACTTGCAATGGGTGCCAACGCCGTTGTGATCGCGAGACCTTATGTTACGGCCGTATACGGCGGCGCGGA
>JBGUNV010000002.1:0-68259 GCA_045117595.1 Lachnospiraceae bacterium | reverse complement strand
CTTAAATCCGTGGAGTCTTCGCAAAGAGACCTCAATGCTTCATATGTGTCGGCCTGTACGCATTCTATCCCGTACTTTGCCGCCGTTATCGAAATGTTAAATAAAAATGTGTGCCTGCCGCTGTATGGCTTTCCTGAAACGAGAATACATCTTAGTCCTTCAAGCGGCAGCATATACAGTTTTCCGCTCTTAATATCATATCCGGCAGGTATCGACCTGCACCTTCTGCCACCGCCCGGCATTTTTTCTTCCCACCGCTTTTCTTCCAGAGCACGCTCAAGCAGGTCCTCAAGTGTCGGTTTAGCGGGAACGACGGGATATTTCCGGGCGATCAGGTTTCCGGGTGGAGGTTTTCCGCCTTCCCTGATCTTCACAGCCTGAAATTCAAGCGGGATTCCGTCCGCCAGCCCGATCCCTCTCCCCGGTGTATCCTTTACGGCCGGAATATCCCTTGATGCAATCTTCAGGAAATGTGCGATCTCATATATATCCCCGGATCCAAGACACAACCTTGTATCGTACAGATCCGACAGTTTTGCTTCAGAAACTGACATGCATGTTGCAAGGACAAATATTCCCACGCTCTTTCCAACGGTCAGTATGTCCTTTATGTGCTGTGCTGCCTCAGGAGATGCTCTGAGAGTCTTTGTCTGGTCATCCAGCACGAGTATGATCACGTCTGATATCTGTGCACCTCTTCTCCTTGCTGTCATCATCTCACGGATAAATCCCGTCATCCTTTCAATATCTTCCGGCTGCTCTTCACATATGTATCCCCCGCAGAACGGAAGTTTTGCCATCGGTTCGAGCCTTCCACCACCGTTATCTATGATGTAGACTGCATACAATCCTGCAGTACGACATAACATGGTATATAACAGTTCACTCTTACCCGTACCACTCCTTCCGGCTATAAGCACACTGCCTGTAATATCAGGAGCATACATTGCCGGCTCATACCTTTGCATATACGTGTTATCAAACAACACAAAAGCGTGATCATCATACGCATCATCCGGAAGGGATGGCAGCCAGAGTTTCCTGCATTTGCGCGCATTTGCAAGGTCTGAAGCCCTGATAAGGCAGTTCATGATCAGGTCGTACCAGGTCAGGGTGGCATCGATCTTCCGATCCTTCCCCTGCTCCCCTTCCTTTTCTTCATAAGCAAACTCAACCCTTCTGGCAAGGAGCATATCCTCATATATCGTCATGCTGCTGTTTTCCCTGCTTATAGCCGGACCCATTGCGTATCCGCTCTGGAAACATTCGAATACTTCGTTGTTCCCAACCTGCAGGTATGCCCTTCCACACTCCCTGATAAATGCGGCATCAGGTCTTTGAAGCATATCTGTCGAATCCGACCTGTCAACAAGCCGCAGCGCTATCCGAAACCTTGAATTACCCCTTATCTTCTCATCAACAACTCCGGCGGGCTTTTGTGTGGCAAGGATGAGATGCATCCCCAGACTCCTGCCGACCTGTGAGACGCTTACAAGTCTGTCCATGAATTCAGGTTCCTCCTTGCGAAGCTCGGCAAACTCATCAACGATGATCAGGATATGTGGGAGCGGCTCTTCTGTAATACCGGCGTCATATAGCCTCGTGTAATCATTTATGTTGTTTACGCCGACCCTGGCAAACAGTTCCTGTCGTCTTATGTTCTCGCTCTTTAATGCTATCATCGCTCTTCGTGACTCGGACGAGGACAGGTTGGAGATGCTCCCGAGCAGATGCGGAAGCCTGCCGAAAAGGTTTGACATTCCACCGCCTTTGTAATCGATGAGAAAAAAGCCGAGCCTTTCCGAGGAAAACCTTACCGCGAACGACAGGATCATCGTAGTCAGAAGTTCACTCTTACCGCTCCCCGTTGTACCGGCTATAAGTCCGTGGGGTCCGTGAGCCTTCTCATGAAGGTCGAGAAACACCTTTCTGCCTCCGGCCCCCGTGCCTATCGGTGCATCAAACCTGCACGTTATGTCAGAACGCCTGTAATTCTCACATATCCATTCCGCCACCTTCTCCTGATCGGGTACAGATCCCTCAAAACATGATCCCGATAGCAACTCGCCAAACGACACCGTCACAGGTATCTCTTCACTCTTTCCTCCCATCCCCCACATTCGCGACAGGCTTCTGGCATAGGATGCGCACAGTCTATCAGGGATCATGTCAGGTTTGGCACATTTACACTGCCTCTTCCCGCTGATCAGATCGAATATTCCTCCCGAAACCTCATGACCGGAAGAAATGGCAAGGATAACTCTGACATTTTCGGACAGTGATTCATATGCGGTGTTTTTGTTGTCGGTGACCAGAATGGTCAGTGTGCCATCCTCCGGCAGTTGCTCCACCGGATCACGATAGTGAGGCAAAAAAGTGACCCATATAAAACCGCGCTTCATCTCGTCAGTCATTTTCACGGATATCACCATCTCATCCGGAGAATATGTGACCGCCAGCTGCAGGATCGCCGATGATAGGATCATATACCCCCGGGTACCTGAGACATCAAAAGCCGGAATACTTTTTCCCGTCAGTTCCATTATCACGGGAGCAGCCTGGATGCTTTCGTACTTTTTCCGAAGAAGCTGCGGCATTTCCTTCAACGAGTCATCCACAGCCGCAAATCTCTCCTTCGGTATCTCGATATTGACGGGATTTTCGACCTGTCCGATACCTATCCTCACTGATAACGTCCTGTCCTTACATGATCTGCTCCAGGGTACACATGTATCCCCTGTATCTGTGAAATAATCTCCGACAGGAGGATAAAGACCGGCGAGGGCCTCCCTGACCTTTTCGATCCGCACCCTTATGGTATCCTCACACGACCTCAGGTATGTAATATAAGCATTGCGTCTCCTCCTTTCCTCGGATCTCTGTCTCCTGATTCTGGCGATAACATTAAATGCCGCCCAGGCAGCCGCAAAGACCGACGATAATATCGCTATTGTCCTCCCCGCTCCAAGCAGTATCGGGACAGCCATTGTAAGTGCCGGACCTGCCGCCAGCATGACCGACGGTTTTTCCGGTATCCTTCTTGCAGGAGGGCCTTCGATCTCTACGGCCTCTGTCCCCGGAATGTCGTATTCATTGTGCGTTCGTATGAAACGTGCAGATTTTCGTAGCGGCTTACCGGTCCAGACTATGTCATAGGAGCCTATCCTGATCCGCTCTCCCGCTCCGGTTAAGCACCTGTCCCCTTTATTCACTTGTCTTCCTCCGATAACGGCCCCGTTCATACCGAGAACTTCCGCTATTGCCACATCTTCCGTGACAAACAGAAGTCTCAGATGTCTCCTCGATACAAAGGTACCATCAAGGACCATATCATTCCCGGGGTCTCTGCCGATACTATAAGCCGTACCCTCTCCGGAAACGTACAAAACGCCCATGGGCAACTCCAACTGCTGTTAAATTTATTGATCTGGGATCATTGCGATGCGTCCATTCGCAAAGATGCGCAAACAGAAAATCTTGTATGACGGATGATATCATACAAGATTTTCTCACGCAATATCTGAAATATTCATAAATATCAGATGTTATATTTATGAATATTGCTAGTTTAGGTCTGCTACTACCGAGGATCTTATTTCGTCGGATTTTTCCTTGCCGCATATAAGCGTTATGAGCTCGCAGGCAAAGTCCACAGCGGTTCCCAGGCCTCTGGAAGTCGTTATGTTCCCATCGGTAACGACCGGTTTTATAACAGGTGTTGCTCCTTCCAGCATCTCCTCCAGCCCGGGATAACATGTAGCATTTTTCCCCTTCAGAAGCCCGCGGCTTCCGAGTATTCTCGCCGGAGCAGCACATATTGCTGCGATACGTGCTCCCTTTTCATTCTGTCTGTCAACTATATCCATAAGAGCCTTGCATTCAAGCAGGTTAACGGTACCCGGCATTCCTCCCGGCAGAACGATTATATCGGCGCTATCACCTTCCTTACCGATCGTAGTATCAGCAACAACCTCTATATTACGTGCACCCGTAACATTCTTCCTGTCGGGATATATCGAAACCGTCTGCACCTTTACACCGGCTCGCCTTAGCAGATCAACAGGCGTTAACGCCTCTATCTCCTCAAATCCGTCAGCCAAATATACATTAACCATTTTTGCACCTCCTGTCCGTACAGTTCATTTCCTACATGGCATTATAACATATACCCTTCCGGCATTTCAGCACCATCTTTTTCTTGCCGCGCCCATCTATGTGGTGTAAATTCATAGTATATGATATTGATTCAAAACAGATCGTGTTCAGGCTGTTACAGAGGAGCAAGGCACATGGGAAGAGAAATAGAAAGAAAATTTACGATAAAGCATCTGCCGGACGGACTTGACGGTTATGACTGTCACATCATAGAACAGGCGTACCTTACAACAGAACCGGTGATAAGGATCCGCCGCGAAGACGACAGATACTACATGACCTATAAAGGAGTCGGCGGCGACAACACTTCACTGTCCCATGAAGAGTATAACCTGCCGCTGACCGCTGAGGCCTATGAAACGTTAAAAGACAAGGCGGACGGGAATCTTATCCGTAAAAAACGTTATCTGATCCCCTTCGGCGAACATACAATAGAGCTCGACGTATTTGCCGAGCCCTTTGATCCGCTTATCATTGCCGAAGTTGAATTTGATTCAACAGATGTGGCTGATGGTTTTACGCCTCCGGACTGGTTTGATGAGGATGTCACAGACCGGGAGGAATACCGCAATGCCTATCTTTCTAGACAACAAGTCCGGTAGCAGGATCAATTCCCATTGATATGTTAAGGCATTCGATCGCTGCCCCGCTTGCACCTTTACCGAGATTGTCAAATGTTGCCATGACCATTATACGGTCATCGTTTCCGGTAATGTATATGTTCGCATAATCTACGCCCGCCATGCTGTTTGCCGCCAGAAATCCGTTCATTTCACTTTCCGAGCCATATTCGCACACACGGATAAATGTCTGACCACTGTAATAATCGCTCAAAAAAGCATGAACCTCTATGGGTGTCAGCCTCTTTTTCATAAGATTGGCATGTATCGGGAGATTCACGATCATCCCGCAGTAATAATCATCAACGACCGGCATGAATATCGGCTCGTTCTTAAGGTGCGTTATCACCTTCATCTCCGGAAGATGCTTATGCATCTGGGTAAGGGCATATTCACGCGGAGCGAACAGATCCCCGCTCTTATCGTCAGCCTCATACAGCGCGATCGCCTTCTTGCCGGCCCCTGAATATCCCGAAAGTGCAGGAACGGTAAACGGATAGTCATCACCAAGTATCCCTTCATGCACGAGCGGATATGCCATCATTATAAATCCCGACGCATAACAGCCGGGCACCGCTATACGTTTTGACCTTTTTATCTTCTCAAAATGCTCAGCGGACAGTTCGGGCAGTCCGTATGCCCACTCACTGTTCACCCTGTGGGCGGTAGAAGCATCGATTATTACCGTATCCGGATCGTCACACAGCTCTGCCGCTTCGATCGCTGCCGCATCAGGCAGGCACAGAAACGTATAATCCGACTCATTTATGAGCCTTTTTCGCTCAGCGGGATCCTTACGCAGATCACTGTCTATACGAAGCACCTCTATATCATCACGCTTCTCGAATCTCTCATTTATGCGAAGTCCTGTCGTACCCTCGCTTCCGTCTATAAATACTTTAACTTTTTTACTCATTATCCGTATCTCCCGTATATCTGCCGGTTCCGGCGCGGTTTTTGTACCAGATGTACCATAAACCCCGTCCCGGGGATCCATCCACCAAATGGACCACTAACCCCGTCCCGGGGGTTCACAGTCTGGCGTACAGTTTTGTTATCTCGCACATCTGCTTTGCCGTTCTGGGGGTAAATGCTCCCTTTTTCATCCTCCACACCCAGTTTCCTCCAAGTGTTGAAGGTGTGTTAATACGTGCCCTGCCATCAAGGCTGAGCCAGTCCTGCATCGGAATGATGCACAGATCCGATACCGAGCTCATGGCAAGCTTTATGAATGAATATGCAAGATCGCGGTCAGATTCAAAGCCATTCCTGTTCATGTACTTAAGGGCCATCCTGCGATCTGCCGCCTTCATGACGCCAAACCATCCGACAAGTGTATCGTTGTCATGTGTGCCTGTATATACGACCGAGTTCCTGTCATAATTATGAGGCAGATAATCGGAGTCTTCTCTCGAATCAAACGCGAACTGCAGCACTTTCATTCCGGGAGCGCCGCATCTTTTAACAAGCCTCCTGACGGAATCTGTTATATATCCGAGGTCCTCGGCTATCATATCCACATCACCGAGTTTTGCCTTTACAGCCTTAAACAGGTTATAGCCCGGGCCCTTTTCCCATTTGCCGAATTCCGCGGTCTTATCCCTGTACGGGATCGCATAATACTCGTCAAACCCTCTGAAATGATCAACTCTCAATACATCATAGAGCTCGAAACAATATTTTATACGGCGTATCCACCATTTATATCCGGTCCTGGCATGATATTCCCAGTCATACAGCGGATTGCCCCACAACTGGCCGGTCTTTGAAAATGCATCGGGCGGGCAGCCTGCCACAGCCGTCGGAAATCCATCCTCATCGAGCCGGAAAAGTTCCGGATTAGCCCATGTATCCGCACTGTCAAATGCGACATATATCGGAATATCACCTATTATCTTAATGCCCGACTTATTGGCATATTTCTTGAGTGCTTTCCACTGAACCGTGAATTCATACTGCAGGAACATGTAAAATGCGATCTCATCGGCATACTTATTCCTATATGCTTCAAGTACTTCTTTTTCACGCTTCCTTACAGGCTCATCCCATTCAATATAACTCTTCGCGCCAAACGAATTCTTGACAGCCATATAAAGGGCGTAATCGTCAAGCCAAAACCTGTTCGTTCTGCAGAACTTTTCATAACCTTTGTCATTTTTGGCATCAAACCGTTTGTACGCCTTTTTCAGCATTTTGAAACGGGCGTTATATAACTTACAGTAATCAATCTCATCCGCCTTTTTCCCGAAGTCATACGAATCCGCTTCCTTTCGGGTCAGAAGGCCTTTCTCTATTAATATCTCCGGATCGATGAAATACGGGTTCCCGGCAAATGTCGAAAACGACTGGTACGGACTGTCTCCGTAGCTTGTAGGCACAAGCGGAAGTATCTGCCAGTAACTCTGTCCTGCCTCGGCAAGCATATCCACAAAGTCATAGCTTTCCTTTCCGAAAGTACCGATACCGTATTTCCCCGAAAGTGATGCCACGGGCATCAGAACTCCGCTTTTTCTTGTTTTATCCATATTAATTCTCTTCCCACTTCGTGGGCCCCTTCTGTCTGCATTATACATAAGGGCGGTCGACTTCGATGACCGCATAGTGATTGCCGGGCAGACTTTCGACCTTACTTTTTATCGTGTTTTTTATCTCTTCTTCCGACAGGCGGCAGTCAAACGGCGCTACCACATCGAATATCAGATTTGTATGTGACGGTCCCTTGACCATGCGAAAATCATGTATCGTAAATCTCTCGTCAACGCTCTTGGCAATAAGTTCGGCAAGTCGCTTCATCCTGTTGGTCATCTCATCCCCGGTAACAACGGGATCCATATGGATCACGCACTGGCAGCCGAGGGTCTCGTTGATGCGGCGCTCAATATTGTCGATCGTATCATGAACATCAAGGATATTACGATCGGCACTTACCTCTGCATGAAGCGATATCATCACCCTGCCCGGACCGTAATCATGTACTACCAGATCATGTATGCCTATAACTTCATCATATGACATCACGAACTTCTCAATGGCCTTGACATATTCCCGGGACGGCTTGCTGCCAAGGAGCGGATCTATGGTGTCCTTGGCGGATGATATGCCGGCATACAGCACAAAGAACGACACGGCAAGACCACACCATCCGTCTATGCATAACCCCGTATAATAACCGATCAGAGAACATGCCAGAACGGTCAGTGTCGCTACGGAATCCGTAAATGAATCCATTGCCGTGGCCTTCATGGCCGATGATGCGAACTTTTCACCCAGAGACGTATTATAATGATACATATAGAGCTTTACGACGATCGATATGATCAGTATGCCCGCCACGAGTGGCGTCAGCACAGGGAGTTCGGGGTGACGTATCTTATCATATGATGATTTGAGAAGTTCAACACCCATCAGGATTATGATCATGGAAACGACCAGACCCGTTACATACTCTATCCTTCCGTGTCCGAACGGGTGCTCGGGATCAGGCTTCTGGCCTGCCATCTTGAATCCGACCATGGTCACGACCGACGAACCCGCATCGCTCAGGTTATTGAAAGCATCTGCAGTGATCGCAACGCTTCCCGATATCATACCGGCAAAAAACTTTACTGCGAACAGACATATGTTAAAAAAGATGCCGACCGCACCGCTTAAAACGCCATACGAGTGTCTGACGGCAGCATCCTCCGTGTTCTTATGATTTTTGATAAATATCCTTGCAAGAAGTCTGATCATAAAAATCACGCTCCATCTTTGTTTTTGGGGTTACTTCTCCCGGTCTTGGTCTCTTCGATACCCTCGGCCGAAAGCTCCTCCGGCGTAAATATCCTCATCTTCCTGAAATCATCAAGAAGCATTCTCGTACTGTAGATAAAGTTTGAAAAAAGCCCCGCCCGGTACAGATTGTAAACGATCATACCGACCGGTACCGCAAGAATCAGCCCCAGAGCGCCCTTTACGCGAAATCCGACATACAGAAGCAGGAGCGTCGGTATAGCCGGCATTCCTATCGAATCCCCGACAAGCTTCGGTTGGATAAGCTGTCTCACAAGCTGTGAGAGTCCCCATACTATCATCATCCCTACCGCAAACTTGTAATCCTTCTGAACAAATGCATACAGAGCCCACGGCCACATCACGGCCCCTGTTCCGAAGAACGGGAGAAAATCAAGGAATGCGATCAGTAGCGCTATAAGAAATGCATAATCTATGCGCAGCACCAGAAATCCGATAAACAGGACTATATATACAAATCCCATGATCTTGAACTGGGCTTTGAAATATCCGCCAACTGCCGACTTCATGGTTTCTGCAACGATATAATAACGTTCCCTGATATGCTTCGGGATAAGTGCCGTAAAATATTTTCCGATCTTATCGCGTTCCGCTACAAACAGGTAACTTGCAAGAATGCACATCACGATCCCGACAAGCACGTTCGGCGCGTTTTTGACACTGTTTCCGGCTGACTCGGCTGCTCTTTCTCCCATCGCGGATCCCATATCCGAAAGCGTATCATATATATTCTCACCCAGATTCCTGAAGAAATCCTTCGTACCCTTCGGAAGAAGCGCAAACCTGTAACTGACCTCATCCGTCATGCTCTGTATCGCATTGCTGACCTTTGCCCACATGTTGGGTGCACTCGTAATGAACCCGACAACCTGGGTAACGAGCACATAGACAACTCCATAAAAGGCCGCTCCGACAACGACAAGCGTCAGGACGACAACCACAACGGATCCGGCTTTTCGCTTTATGTTCATTTTCTTCTCGAGAAATCTTACGAGCGGATTTGCTATGGCTGCGATGATCGCCGCAACGACAAACGGCCAGAAATACGCCAGTGCCCTGGGAAGTACGACCACAAGGAATACAACGAGTATGATCGCGAACAGATAATTAAACAGTATCTTCAAGTATTTTGTCGATGATCTCATATATTTCCTCCCTTCCCTGCTTACTTACAGCGGAAAAAGGTATTATCGCAACACCCGACGCCCCGAGTGTCGTGCGTATAAGCTTTATCTGTTTATCGATCTGGCTTCTTTTTATCTTGTCAAGCTTGGTAGCTATGATAACCGGCGTAAATCCGTTTGATACGATCCAGTCGTACATCATCCGGTCATTCGAGCCGGGCTCATGCCTTATATCAATAAGGAGAAAAACACACCTAAGCTGCTTTGAGGTCTTCAGATAGCGTTCTATCATCTTTCCCCACTTTTCAACCTCGGTCTTTGACGCTTTGGCATACCCGTATCCGGGAAGATCGACAAAGTATATCTCCTTATTTATATTGTAAAAATTTATAGTCTGCGTCTTACCCGGCTGCTGGCTCGTTCTCGCATAGCTCTTGCGGTTCATCAGGGCATTGATCAGCGATGATTTACCAACATTGGACTTACCTGCAAATGCGACCTCGCAGAGCGCTGTCTCAGGCAGCTTGCTCGTGACCCCGCATACAATTTCCAGATCTACACTCTTGATAACCATAGTTTATTCCTTGATATGAGCGCGCTCTGTAACATTACACCAGGGCTTCCTTCAGTACCTGATCCATATGTTCCACAAACACGATCCGAAGCCCCTGCGTGATCTCAGCATCAAGCTCCTCTATATCCTTCGTATTGGCAACGGGAACAAGCACCTTTTTGATACCCGCATTTTTCGCCGCAAGCACCTTTTCCTTCAGGCCGCCTATCGGAAGCACACGCCCCCGCAGCGTGATTTCTCCGGTCATGGCAACATCTGCGCGGACTTTTTTGCCCGTGATCGCGGAAAACAAAGCGGTCGCCATCGTTATACCGGCTGACGGTCCGTCCTTCGGGACGCTTCCTTCCGGGATATGCAGGTGAAAATCATGTTTTTTGAAATAATCAGCTGATATCCTGTGCTTTGGGGCGATCGAACGTATATAGCTCATGCCTGCCTGCGCAGATTCCTTCATGACGTCACCGAGCTGGCCGGTCAGCAGTATCTCGCCCTTTCCGGGCATAACATTAACTTCTATCGAAAGCGTATCGCCGCCGACACTTGTCCACGCAAGCCCGCGGACGATACCGACATCATCCTTTTCATTCTTTTTATCCTGTTCAAATTTACGTGATCCGAGAAAATCGGCCAGATTTCCCCGGTTTACCCTGACCGTCGTCTTGCCGTCCTGGTAAATGAGCCTTGCGGCCTTACGGCAAATGGCGGCTATCTTACGTTCGAGCGAACGGACGCCGGCTTCCTTCGTGTAGCCGCTGACGATCTCGGGCCATACCGTGTCGGCCAATATCAGCTGGTTCTTCTTCAGCCCGTGTTTTTTCAGCTGTTTCGGGAACAGATGCTCCCTGGCTATATGAACCTTCTCGTTTTCAGTATAACTGTTGACCTCGATTATCTCCATCCTGTCAAGAAGCGGTCTGGGGATATCGGAAAGTGAATTGGCCGTCGCGATAAACAGCACCTCGGACAGATCCACAGGCAGTTCTATATAATGATCGGAAAATCTTGAATTCTGTTCGCTGTCGAGCACTTCGAGAAGAGCTGCGGACGGATCACCCTTGAAATCATTGCTCATCTTATCGACTTCGTCGAGTAGTATCAGCGGGTTCTTGGTGCCCGCATTCTTGAGCCCCACGGCGATACGTCCCGGCATGGCACCGACATAGGTCCTGCGGTGTCCCCTTATCTCAGCCTCATCCCTTACACCTCCGAGGCTTATGCGTATGTACTGCTTGTCAAGTGCCGTGGCAACGGATTTTGCAATACTGGTCTTTCCCGTACCGGGAGGCCCCACCAGACATATGATGGGCGAATTACCCTTCCGGGTCAGATTCCTTACCGCCAGGAATTCAAGCATCCTCTCCTTGACCTTGTCGAGTCCGTAATGATCTCTGTCGAGTATGCGCTGTGCCCTGTTTATGTCTGTGTTGTCCTTCGAAGCTTTGTTCCACGGCATTGCAAGGAGCGTTTCTATATACCCCCTTGATACCTCCGCTTCTGAAGACCCGTCATGCAGATGACTGAAGCGGTCAATTTCCTTTAAGATCTTGTCCTTTATCTCTTTGGAGGCCTTCAGTTTCAGGGCGGCTTCCTTGTATTTTTCCTCTTCGGTCGCCGTACTGCCCTCGCCGAGTTCCTCCTTGATGACACGGAGCTGTTCACGCAGGACATATTCCCTCTGGTTCTTGTCGACACGCTCCTTTATCTGCTTGGCGATATTCGTCTTGATATCAAGAACGTTTACTTCCCGCTGGAGTATCGTCATCAGGGCCATGAACCTGTCCTCAACGGTCTCGGCCTCAAGAAGACGCTGTCTGTCCAGAAAATGCATCGGGACGTTTATGGCAACATAATCAAGCAGTTCCGCAAAAGTCTGCGCATCTTCAAACTGCTTGGTAAGTGATTTACCTATCTGGGGATTGTAACCGAGCATGGTCGTAAGAAGGTCCTTGAGGATATTGATCCTGGCCATTATCTCTAGTCTGGCTTCTTCATTATCCTCTACGGCTTCACTGTTAACAGGCCCTATGGGTTTATCGATTATCCAGTCATCGGGCGGTACGACTTCGCGCGTAGTTGCCGTAAGATATTCGCTCTTTTCGATACCTAACAGCCTTGCTCGCATCATGCCTTCAACAAGTACACGCACAACCCCGCCGGGAAGCTTTACGACCTGCTTTATCGAACAGACACATCCGTGATCGTACAGGTCGACCTTATCCGTGCGTTCCCTGTCATCTTTTTCATGTTCCGCCACAACGAACATATTGCGGTCCTTTAACATGGCTGCTTCAACTGCCTTGACCGCAAAAGGGTTGTTTACATCAAAATGAATGACCATGCCCGGAAGCACCGCCATCATTTTTACAACAACACATGGATATTTCTTCTTTATGATCCTTCGCAAATCTACTCTGCTTTCTTAAGATTCTTCTTGACGTTATCTGTCTTGCGCACGATAAGAGGAGCACCCTCACCCGTCACGGCACCTTTTGTTATAACGCATTTCGTGATGGTCTCATCGGACGGGATCTCAAACATCAGATCGTTCATTATCGCCTCAAGGATAGAACGCAGGCCTCTCGCTCCGGTCTTTTTCTCATATGCTCTGTGAGCTATCTCAGCGATAGCATCTTCTTCAAATTCAAGCTCGACGCCGTCAATCTCAAACAGCTTGATATACTGCTTGGTGATCGCATTTTTCGGCTCTTTGAGCACTTTGATAAGTGCCTCCTCATCAAGTCCTTCGAGACTCACGCAGATCGGCACACGTCCGACAAACTCGGGGATAAGACCGTATTTGATGAGGTCTTCGGGCTGGACCTGCGCAAGGAGCTGCCCTACCTCATGCTCTGTCTTCGTTGCTATCTCGGCATTGAATCCGATCGATTTGCGGTCAAGCCTGTTCTCGACAATCTTCTCAAGTCCGTCAAATGCACCGCCGCAGATGAACAGAATGTTTGTCGTATTGATCGGGATCAGTTCCTGATGGGGATGCTTTCTGCCACCCTGCGGAGGCACGGAGGCATTGGTACCCTCTATGATCTTCAGGAGCGCCTGCTGCACACCTTCTCCCGATACATCCCTTGTAATCGAGACATTCTCGCTCTTTCTCGTGATCTTGTCGATCTCATCTATGTAGATGATACCGTACTGGGCTTTTTCAATATTGTAATCAGCGGCCTGGATGACCTTGAGGAGGATATTTTCAACATCCTCTCCAACGTATCCGGCCTCAGTAAGGGCTGTAGCATCGGCTATGGCAAACGGCACGTTTATTATCTTCGCGAGCGTCTGGGCGAGAAGCGTCTTACCGGAACCCGTGGGCCCTAACATTATGACGTTTGATTTCTGCAGTTCGATATCTCCGGTATCCTTCTGTGACAGTATCCTCTTGTAGTGGTTGTAAACAGCTACCGATAATACCCTCTTGGCCTGCTCCTGTCCGATTACATTCTCATCGAGGAACTCCTTCATCTCTCTCGGTTTAACAAGATTGATGTCAAGGTCATTATCTGCCTCTTCCGGTTCATCTGCATCGTACAGTTCATCTTCCACTATCTCCATGCATACTTCTATGCACTCGTCACATATGAACACCCCTTCGGGGCCGGCGATCAGTTTCTTGACCTCCTCCTGGCCCTTTCCGCAAAATGAACATCTGATATCTTTCTTAACCATTTATTCTCCCGTCTATGCCCTGTTACTGATTATCTTGTCTATAAGTCCGTATTCAAGTGCCTCTTCGGCGCTCATGTAATTATCGCGGTCCGTATCCTCTGCGATCTTCTCGATCGGCTGTCCCGTATTCTCTGCCAGTATCCTGTTGAGGCGTTCC
The DNA here is from genome assembly GCA_045117595.1 of Lachnospiraceae bacterium. GTDB lineage: Bacteria > Bacillota > Clostridia > Lachnospirales > Lachnospiraceae > UBA2868. The sequence continues at coordinate 54,159 of JBGUNV010000002.1, read as the reverse complement.
TTGGTGCGGAGTATGTTCTTGGCAACTATCTCGATCTCGGTAGCCTGACCCCTTGCGCCGCCCGAAGGCTGATGGATCATTATCTCGGCGTTGGGAAGAGCAAATCTCTTGCCCTTTGTTCCTCCGGCGAGCAGGAAAGCTCCCATGGAGGCAGCCATACCGATACAGTATGTTGCAACATCGCACTTTACGTAATTCATCGTATCATAGATGGCAAAGCCGTCCGTGACGGAACCGCCGGGGCTGTTAATGTAAAAATGGATATCCTTCTCGGGATCCTCAGCCTCGAGGAACATCATCTGCGCAACGATAAGACTTGATGTCGTCGGGTTTACTTCTTCGCCTAAGAATACGATCCTCTCCTTCAGAAGTCTTGAAAAAATATCGTAACTTCTCTCTCCACGGCTTGTCTGTTCAATGACATAAGGTACTAAACTCATGGTCTGCTCCCTTCTTACTTTTCCTTGGCATTATCAACTATCAGATCGATAGCCTTCTGGATCTTCAGATCTTCTTCTATCTGCTCACGTCCATACTCGTCATCACCGATATACTCTTTGAGCTTATCAAGTTCCATCTTGGACTCTTCGGCGATACGCTCGAGTTCCTTCTCATATTCCTCTTCGGTAACTTCAAAATTCTCAGCCTTGACGATGGCTTCCAGGATAAGTCTTGACTCGATACGCTTTATGGCGCCGGGTCTCATCTGCTCCTGGAACTTATCCATATCAAGTCCCGTGAACATGAAGTACTGTTCAAGCGACAGTCCCTGGCTCTGAAGCCTTCTGGCGTAGTCGTTTACCATGTTACGAACGTTCGTATCGATCATCGCCTCGGGAATCTCCATCTTCGAATCCTTGACGATAGCTTCGATAACGGCATCTTCCTTCTTGTCCTTGGCTTCCTTCTCCTTCTTTTCCGCAAGGTTTTTCTTAACATCCTCACGGTATTCGGCCATCGTATCAAACTCGGATACCTCGGATGCGAACTCATCATCAAGCTCGGGAAGTTCCTTTTCCTTGATCTCGTTTATCTTGACCTTGAATACGGCTTCCTTGCCGGCAAGGTTATCAGCATGGTATTCCTCGGGGAATGTCACCTTAACATCAACATCATCACCTGAGTTCTTTCCGATGAGCTGTTCCTCAAAACCGGGGATGAATGAACCCGATCCGATAACGAGCGGATAGTTCTCTCCCTTACCGCCTTCAAATGCTTCATCGCCTACAAATCCTTCATAATCGATGACTGCAGTATCACCGTCCTTTATGGGTCTGTCAGTTACCGTGATCGTTCTGGCATTAGCCTCCTGCTCACGCTTTATCTCCTTTTCGATGTCCTCGTCGGTAACTTCCCTGTCGATCTTGTCGATCTTGACACCCTTGTACTTACCGAGCTCTACCGGAGGCTTTAATGCAACCTCTGCGGTAAATATAAAATTCTTGCCCTTTTCGATCTGAACAACATCGATCTTGGGCTGTGAAACGATCTCGAGATCCTTAGCGTTTTCAACCTCTTCCCCATATGCTTCCGGGATCAGATAATTGGCTGCATCCTCATAGAAAACCTCAGGTCCGTACATCTTTTCGATCATTGCCTGGGGCACTTTACCCTTTCGAAATCCGGGAACGCTCATCTTGCCTTTATTTTTCTGATAGGCCTTCTTGATGGCATCATTAAGCTTTGCGGCATCTACTTCAATCGTAAGCTTTGCCATGTTCTTTTCCAGTTTTTCAACCTGTAAACTCATTACGTAATCCTCCGAATCAAACTCTATTATCAAGCTGCAATACACAGTATATTTTTGCGCAATACAACCGAAATGTGATTATAACATATAAACATAGGAAATAAAAGCAAAATCAGGCAAATCCGTATATCACTTTTTTCCCGGTCTGATTATCGTCGGATTCGGACAGCCGCTTTATGGTCATATCCACGTCTTCCTTCGTGATAAGCTGCATCATTTTTCTGGTCTGCTTATTAGGCGGAATGTTCATGATTCTTGATGCAAGCGTCATCTGACAGTTGTCGACAAAACTCCTGGCCTCCCTGCCGTTACCGAACCTCTCGTCACATATACGCTTTGCATAGTATCCTTCAAGTCCGTCAAGCGCTCCGTCCTCAAATATATACCCGTATCTGCCGGCTATGCCCTTTACTATCTCAACCATCTGCTTAGCGCTGTATGAAGGAAAAACGATCGTTCCGTTGATCCTGCTCTTGATCCCCGGATTGGCATCAAGAAACTCCCTCATCTTGTTATTCTTCTCACTTACATCATTTCCGCCGTACCCCGCAAAGAATACAAGCCTGTCTGTCCCATGTTCCTCAAGTTCGATGGCAAGCTGTCCGAGAGCCTCCTGACTGTAGGTATCCATGCCGCCGTGATCCGATGCCGTAAGTGAATAAGCCTCATCAATGATTATTATATCGTGATTTTCAAATATACTATGAACCTTATGGGCCGTCTGTCCGACGTATTCAGCCTTAAGCTGCGCTCCGGAAAATGATCCGAATCTGGTGCCGCCGAGGAGCTTTTCCTGTCTCATCATCCTGCCGAGAATATTGGCCATGGTTGTCTTGGCTGTACCCGGGGCACCTATGAGCAGAAAAATATTCCTGTAATCGAGCATCGGAAGACCTTTTTCCTGCCTCTTTCGACTGAACTTGATCGATCTGATGATGTCATTGAACTGCTTTTTGATATCCTTCATCCCGACAAGATCATCCATGGTAAGTTCATGGTTCTGGCGCTTCTTCTCTTCGTTCTTGTAATCAAATACATTTTTGAGCACTCCGGTCTGGGTGAACAATGACCTCTCAAGAACCTTGACATCCGGATACTTGTGGCGGATAAACCTTAAGATCCTGTCCATTGTCTGTGACGGGGCCGGGTCCATCATACAAATGCCCTTAAGCAGCTTCCTGACCGGGAATCTTTTTTCAAGAGTGTATCCGTATTCTTCCAGCCAGTTTTTAAACAGGCCTGTGTAATACTTCTCCTTCTGCTCCTTTTTAGCATCGATCACAACTGTTTCCGCCGTATATTTCAGCACGAGCGAACACAGAGAATAGTCCTCATCAAAATTGCATCTGTACATACCGAAATCATCAAACTCATCATCCGTATCATCCTGTTTATGTTCTTCAAACAACTCCTTCAATCCTCTGTCCCGTACCAGAACATAGAACACTGTTGCATCCGGATCCTCCATAAATCTATCAAAATATTCATGCCATTTCCATTTACTGCCGGTTGAATCCATGAAAGGATTGGAAAAAGCATTCAGATCATAATTACGAAGCGCAATGTTTCCGAAATCATCCGTCATACACACGTCGGTTATGATCACATCTCCGTTGTAACTCAGCCAGTAAGGATTGCTTTTTTCCTTCTTCTTCGCCTCCTGAAACAAAAACTGATTATTAACATCTTCAGATGTCTCCTTTTCATATGCTGCTATCTCATTCATGCTGATCACAGGCAGATTATTATCGAATTCAAACCATCCGTAATCCCCGTCATCTTCGACGGGATCGTCTTCATCATCCGCATCCCCGCCAAATCCCCGGGCTCCCCTGATATAAGTTATCGCATTCAGTCCCTCTTCTTCCGTGTCGCACTGAATGATAACAAATCTGAAATGGTTATCCCCGGCACATTCCCTGCATGCACCGTATTGCACCGCTCCGGCCCTGATATCCTCTTCCAGGCGGTCATCCCAGTCATCCGCCGGTATATGAAGGATTCTGTACCGTTCATTATCATTTGTACCCTTAAAATGTCCATCTCGTATATCCGGTTTTAAAAGGTTCATGTTTTTTGACATACCTGTCCCTCCTGTGAATTCTTATGCAGTTTCATCATCTGTATCTATGCCCTGAAATTCCTGATAAGTGTAATAATTTGGATAATATTCCCCGTGAAGTGAGCGGGCCGCCTCCCACTCCCTGATGAATTCCAGTTGTTCGATTGATGGAACGGCGTTGTAACGCGCCTTGCACTGTATGACCGCATCTCCCGATACCTCCAGGGTCACAAGTGATATGTCCGCCCTGGCCGGGTCGGTGTATCTGAGAAAACATATCCTTGTCTGTCGCCGCAAAATTGCAGACTCGTATGACCTCAGGCAATTACCCTGCCTTTCGGCCTCTTCGACTATATCTCTGGTTCGTCTGGGGATGATGATACTGTATTTTTCTCCCCTGTATTCCAGAGGTTCGGCATACCTCACGGCCTCTTCCCACAGCATCTTTTCTACGTGCTCGCTGTAATCCGGTATCATCGACATCAGTTCCACAACACGGGATGCCAGATATTTCGGATACTTATCCACCCTCTTACATTCCATCGCCCGCTGCAGGAACAGAAACTGTCCCCACTGGTAAAGAAAAAGATTCATATTATGCATATAACCCTGTCTGACGGATTCGTTGAACATGTACCTTAAAAAAGACTCACTTTTAAGATGATATATGTTTCCTGTATTTTGATCAGACAAAGGCAGGATTATCCGGGATCCGAACAGGAATATGGACATCTGCGTTGCCGGTATGATATCCGCTATCCCGCTATCCAGATACATGTTCATCGCCTTACGGGCCGTATTCGTTCCAAATGAGCATTCTATCATCACAAAGGCCGGAAAGCTCTGGAATAACATGGATTCAACCCGCTTCCAGTCACATAATATCCCTGTAAGCAGCTCCTTTTTGGAAACCTGTGCCCGCTCGGATAACATGCTCAGCATATACTCATATAACCTGGGAGAGAGATTACAAAGGCTGCACTGCAATTCCTCATAAGATGGCCTAAGCATCCAGAATCCCGCATTTTCCACCAATCTGATGCCGCACTCCTTTGCAGGATTGTATCCGGCATAATATCTGACGATAAACACAGGGTCAAACAGACAATCACCTTCAATCCCTTCATTGTCCCGAAACGGATCATTCGGTAAAAAGGGATTCCCAAACACCTCATCCATCTGAACATCCGGTTCGGCATACGGAGCAAAATCACCGATCAGTTTCCTGTTATCCCCCGTATAGCGTACCTCACAGATATTTGAACAGAATCCGAAATCATGTTCGTTCTGACAGGCAAAACTCCCATGCCGGATCATATCGTGGAACCGGATATACTCTCTGACAAACAGGATATCCGCTATCTTCTGTACCATTCCCCGGGGTCCGTCATATTCTATATGATCAAGCCAGTTTACATCCGGAAGGGGGATCGTGCTGCCCTTCTCAAGACAGCCGAAGAAACTCTTGAACATGTTGCGGTTCAGTCTTCTGACTTTTCCGTTCTCCTCCAGATAGTACTGCTCCCGGCTGACAAGTATTACAAGACGTACTGAACCCTTCTGGTTCTTACGGGTACGCTCTATCGCAAAATCACAACCGCTCTGCATGATGACGCGATATGTGTATCCGCTCTTATCCTTCCGGCGTTTTACACGCGTTCCGGTAAGCTCGTCCTCATTTAATATCAGCTCCTTTACCGAAACCTCATTACCCATAATCTTCCCTCCTGCATACTCAAAAAAATAAGACCACAGAACCATTTCTGTGATCTTATATTATCTCCGTTACAAATATGTGTTTGGACAGATCTGTCCGTTAACTATATCGCGTCATATGCTTTTTTCAGTGCCTGTTTCACATCATCTTTCAGTTCATCGGGAGCGACGGGACTTACAATGGCGTTTTGTTGGATACAGAAATATCTGACATTATTGTAATCAGCCATGACTGTAAACAAAACCTTTGAATCATCATCCGTCTCTTCCATCTTCACACCTACTCCGACTCCGAAGTGGTCTATCGCTACCGTAACACCGCTTTTGGCACACAGGAACCGGCACTGTTTTATTCCCTCGCCCTCATTATATATCATCAGCGGATATATGGCCGTATACTCATCCGCCTTGAACTTCCCGTTTCCGGTAAAAAATCTCTGAAGCCTTACAGGTATAGGTTCCCGCTTTTTATACCCGGCTATCTGCTTTCTCCTCGGATTCTCATCTTCACAGAGACTTACCGAAAACAGCCTGTCGATCCTGTAATGCGTGGGATTTGTAAAACCTTCATGGGTAACGACAATATAATACTGACCGTTCTGAGAGATCATGGCATACGGATTGAGAATACTCTCCCTGTCCCTTTTGGGTCCGAATACGATCTTGCCGTCGCGGTTTGAATATGTCCCCGGAATAACTCTTATCATAAGTTTTCTTGCTATGGCATACTGTATAACTGCGATCTTTCTGAGAGTTACCGATGACCTTGCCGGCGGGAGAGTGAGATCGTTTCCCGACCTGGGACGTTTGGGAAGCCTGAGCGATCTTCCGGATGCAGAGTTTGTTACAGGAAGATGCAATTCCTGTTCCTGATACCCCAGTACGGCACACTCACGCTTTATCAGGTAATTGATCTCTTCGGGGGACAGATAATGATTACTCTCGATCGCGGCACATATCATCGATACTTCTCCGGGAGCAAGTATCGGATCAAAATAGTATCTGACAGGGCGATCCTGTATTACTTTTACCGCTCCTCCCATCACTCTGTAAAACGCCGGAGGAACATGGCTCCCACCTTCTCCTTCGTAGAGATTACCCATCATTTCAAGTTCATCGAGTCTTCTGGAAACGGTTTTGGCGATGGTATTATCCGATTGTCTGGTTTCAGATACAGTACCGATATTTATCAGTTCACTGACCTTGTCGGCGATCTCCTTCCGGCTCATGGGATGTTCCCGTGTCGAAAACGTTCTGAGAACATAAACTATCCAGACTTCCATATATGCCGACATGAGCTTCTCATATTCACTTTTTCCCGAACCGGTTGTTTTCATAGTCATACGATTCAGATCCTGTCTCCCGCCAAACTCTCGGCACGGGATCTTCTGACTGAGAGTGCCTCGCTGTCATAACCGCCGTCAAGGGCCGTATTATACATACTTCTCCATTCTTTAAACCAGTCAGGCGAAATTATGGTATCCTTCGCGGAAGCTTCATTCAGTATAAAATCCATTCCCTCTGCCAGTTTATCGAGCGCCTTTTTACCGAAATCACCATCTTCCACATCGGCACATGCCTCAAACGATCTGTAACAGCTGATGATATTACCGAGAATCTTTTTCCGATAGCGTTCAGACATCATTCCCGCTTTATCATACACTTCCCTGTATATAGCCACTGCATAAGACAGAGCTTCGGTTCCTTCCCTTTTTAACAGTATAAAATCCGTCTCCTCCGGTTCAACCGCATCTCTTCTGTTGCTGAAAAAAGCAATATACTCATCAAACAGTCGCGCAAACGATTCCATATCGATATCATCATAGTCACCCGATTGTGCCTGTGCACCGGCTTCATTGGTGGCAATCTCATATTCGAGTTCGCCGGCCCTGCCAAACCCTCGTGTAGCCTTCAGTTCATATGCCTTGGCAACGTGTTCGTATGACGATAGCGTGTGATCGCTCTCATACAGTTCCTTTGCGATAGCGATGGCCTTATCCGGAAGATCATATATATAGCCTATCTCGCAGCAATAACTTACTGTCTCCCAGAGAAACAGCAGATTTTCACGACTTTTCTCCTCTTTATACAAAGATTCTGCCAGTTCTACCGAATACCTGTAGAACTCTACTCCCGTTATATCAGGCATCCTCTCGGGATAGTTGGATATCAGGAAGAATCCGGATCTTTTAATCTCTTCTATTACTCTCCTGATCTCATTTTTATCCCCGATATCATGAATGATCTCCTTATACAGGCCTATTGCTTCAGTCATATATGAAAATGCCGCATCATCAACTTCTTTATCAACAAGATCACACTGTACTGCACAGATGGATCGGCTGATCAGGTTGCCTTTTTCCATGAGTATTTCAGCTCTTCTTTTCTTCCAAAGTGTATCTTCCGGATCATCCGCCAGGCACTTCTGCGTGATAGCTATTGCCTTATCGGAGCTGTCCCACCACAAATATTCTGTTTGCAGATATTCCTCTGACACTCGCAAAGATGTTCCGAATAAAGCAAGGCCGTCTATTATGTCCTTCCCGGAATAACCCCTGGTCATCAGATAATACAGATCATACATTTCATCATCGGAAACACTGTCCCCAAACTCTGTTTCTATGATCCTCATAGCACCCCCGACATATTGAGCCAGAGAATAATCTCCCATTCTGTATGCAGCATCCGAACGAAGTGACACGACAAGTTTACATTCATCAAGTCCCTGATGATTGTTGAAGAGTGAATCGATATCCTGAAGCACCTCCCTGCACGTGACTGTATCGCCCCTTCTGCAGCATGCCCTGACGCAAGATCCCGTAACGATCTCATACAACTCCATATCTTCTCTGATACTCTGACGGAGTTTGCGCCAGGCATCAACCATCAGCGTTTTACAATGGTCTCTCCCGGTATCATCTTCTATCGAATCATACATATCCCACAGGTCCAGACAGTCTTCCCTGAACAGTTCAAAAGATTCTCTGTCGGCACATGCAACAGCTTCACCAGCCTCGTTCTCAACAGCTTCCTTCATCCACTCCGCCGATTTTTCAATACTGATATCTCCCAGGTCACCGTTTCTGTAAGCATGGGATAGTTTCTTCATTGCCCTGGCAAGGCCCTGGTTTGCAGATCGTTCGAGTAATTCCTTCGACCTCATCTGATCCTTCTCGGTATTGACACCACCCAGATATGCAAGTCCCAGATAGTATTCCTTCTCTTCTTCCGAAAGAGCCTTTTTGTCAGCATTCTTGGTCCTGAGTTCATCCCGGATCCGGTCCAGTACGCGTTTCAGCTCTTCGGGGACCTTATCATGTTCATCAACCGTCACCAGACTGTCATCTATTTTCTCGTAATGTTCCCTGAGCGCTTCTTTGTCTGTTTTCTCCATTTCTACCGAGATTATGGGCTTTTGGCTCCTTCTCGCATTCGGATATTCCTGATCCATCACATAATTGGGTTTTCCGTTCGTGATCTCAAGAAGATTATTCGTTACATTGAGTGCGATAACATCTGATCTATCCATGGCACTCCTGATCGCTTCATTAAAATCCTCACCAGGTACAAGATACTCATCATACCAGATAGCTATATCCTCACAGTCCGGATCACTATGAACCAGATTCATCAGTTTCTGCGCCTCAACCCGGTCAATCTTCCTGTAACTTAAAAATATCATAGCCCTGAATGCATCATCTATCCTGTCACGCTCGCTGTCAGAGGTTATGACCTCGCTCATTCTCAGCTTCAGTTTTTCCTCGTACGGGATTTCGTTTTCGCCCTTTTTGTATAGACCGTACCGGTCAAGGAACTGAATGTCTCCAAAATGATCACCAAAACTCTCCAACAGATCCCTCTCCAGTATTATGGGTATATACGCTTTATGATGAATAACATACGGCAGGATCTGGTCCCGGACAGGATTATCCTTTTCCAGAAAGTTCATCGTTACAGGAAATATGATCAGGCGAAATTCCTCCAAATACTCTTCGGGTTTCGTCTCATCAATCTCTATCACACCGTCTTTTGTATCATTTGCTGACGCAGGATAATATACCGCTACATTTGCAGCCTTAAGGAGATCCTCAATCATCACATCGGCATATAATCCTATATCATCCGATGCAATCGCCAATAGCACTTTTTCTTTATCTCTTGATGTCAGATCGCCTCTCGTCCTTATTACAAGTTTCATCTTTTCCTCCTAAAATGTCCATAATCTTACTATCCTTCTGTTCTTTTCCTTATCAGCTTCATCAAGTTCGGAAAATGGAACGAAATATCTGGAGTTTCCCGCCGGATTGCTGTTAGAACCCTGATGATTTAAATAATTATATCTTCGCCATCTGTCATGTTCTAAACTTGCAAGTTCATCAAGGGAGAACATATCCCACGAACTTACCTCTGAGCCTATCTCGATATAATCAGCTGCATTAACGTTTGAGCCTTTATCAAATCCCGAAAGTTCCTCCCACACATGTCCTTCTCCGGGATTGGAAATAAGGTAGTCTTCGTTGATCTTCCGGGCTTTTTCTATAAGACTGCTGTGAAGAATATATTTTTCGATGAATATCTTCTTATCCGATCCGAACGCATGTAACCTGCCATACAACCCCTCCCGGACCACACGATCGTCTGAGGCGAATACAGTCTCAAGTCCTACTCCCTCCGGATCATAATAATACAGTTCGGGTTTGGCGGTTGAATACAGCAGTTCCTGTATTAAACGTGGATTCGAAGACCCGGGTATTATTATCGCATCAGCTTCATTCAGGATCTTCGCGAGATCATCCGGGTTATCGTGAAATAAAACCTTATCACCATTTACAGAGACAGCATTGTTTATATCTTTGCGGTACAGATATACTTTATGATCCGGATCATAGACGTGATATATAATGTGTTGAGACGGTGAAAAAATGTTGAACAGCAGTCCTTTGTACAGAAGTCTTTTACCGAGGTCCGTAAATCCGTAGATCACGATCCGAAAACACCTGTCGTTTTCTTTTCGAAAAACCGGTATTCCATCACGACCGCGCCATGATAAAAGTCCTCCGGTCGTATCCTTTCCCGCAAAGGCCATAAACTCCTTATGCCAGAAATAACCGGCTATTATATCATTGATATTGGAAACAACTGTATTACCCGATGAAGGTATCAATGACGGCTCCATCGAATTCAGACACAGAAAACTGTTATCAGGTCTTCCGAGCTTTCGAAAAAGAGAGAGCGCATCCTTATCATTTTTCATAAGGATAACTGATCTGTTGGCATTATCCGAAAGGGCAAAAGGGGTACATTCCCTCCTTAATACGGCATGTTTTTCCATGTTATCGTATAACGCGCTACCGGCTTCACAGTCGCTGTAGATAATGGTCCTGCCGGATCCCGGCGCAAAGAATACGATCCTGTCTCGAAACCATCGGAATATCGGGGCTATCTCAATAAAAAGCGTTGTGGCAACAGACAGCGGGGCAAGCCAGCGAAATATCCGAAGGCCTGCATTTAACGGTATATCGTCAATATTAAACGCAAACATGTCAACCGCCGAATATAAGGCATCTTCAAACGTGTAACCTGCGTACAGATAACTGATCACACCACCCGCAAGAGATATTATGATAAGAGGCCATGTGAACAGTTTTATCTTCTTTTTTTCCTTGTTTTCATCAACCATTCTTTTTGTTTTTCTGCGTTCTGTATATCCTCAGTCCGTCGTATTCCTCAAGCAGCCTGACCATATCATTCATCGGGTCGGTATCCTTCCGGATATCCTTCTGGTCAAGTTCCGAGAATTTCCTCATATCGCAATGAATATGTATACATTCCCGAAGCCATACTCTGTCCTTAAGACCGAGCCGGCTTGTTATCTCTCCGTGTCCGCCCTCTTTCTCCCTGATCCATTTGTCCGCTGTCCAGCCCATGGATTTCTTTTCTTCCCACCATCTGTCATGCTCCATAATACCAAGACGTCGAAGTTCATCATCTTCAAAATGATCAAGAGGAGGGTATCCTACAGGGCGATCCGTATAGTATGCACCTATTTCATCCAGATATCCGGCAAATGACTTGGCCTGGTTGATATTTGACAGCTGATATTCAAGTGATATATCTGCAAATGATTCCTCCATCATATCCGGAGATGCGCCGATAAAGACTTTTTCCTTATTCCTGCAATTATATTGATAATTAAGTGCTACAGCAAAATCATATAAATGCATGTAACTTGACCGTGAGAGATAGGTATTCTTTTCCTTGTGTTTCTCAGTAGAAATTTTGCTGTCTACCGGAGGTATTCTCACAAGAACACCTTCTGTTCCGTCTAATTTTACTATTTCTTCCAGATCGGAAAAGAACTTACTGGGGCTTTCTTTGTCTGTTGTACTCATCTGGAGATAATCATTCATCTTTTCAGGAAGATCAACGGAAGGATTATCCAGAATGTTCAAAAAGTAATGATAAACCGTTTCCCCCGAATCCCTGTATATTTCGCTGTCATACAGATTCTTATAATCATTTTCATCCAACGCCCTGAAACTCTTATAGTATTCTTTGAGAGAGCTGTTTTTCTCGGCTGCCTTTTCCTTTATCCAGTCATAAAACTCCAGACGTCTGTTTTTTTTGAAATACTCATCAAAAATATATCTTACTTCCACCGAATCATCGGATTCATCAAACGAAAAATGACAATCCATGGCATAAATGGCATTTCTGTTGTTAAGTCCGTAAGATGCCCTGTCCCAACATTGAAGTTCATCACATAACATAAGCAGATATGCAAGCGGGCTCTCATCAACGGAAAATGCATGATCCCTGTTGCCATTTGTTACAATGGCCCGCTTAAAGATGCTGTTGTGCAAAAGTATCGCACACAATGCATCCGTATAGTCCGTGTTAATCTGTAGTTCCTTCATTTCATTCATCTTATGGAGCATCAGAACAGCAGAAAAATAGGCATGATCCATATAACCGTTGAATGCTTCCGGATGAGACGGTTTATTACCAAGCACATCCTGAAGATACCGTCTGTACAACTGTTGGTAATTATCCGGTGCTTTATCTTCCAGAAGTCTGATACCGCGGGACTTACAATAAGCTGTAAACGGATTTTTATCATTCTTCGGATCGTAATACTTCTCCGAACCCGTTAACATTTTGGATAACTGCAATGAGAACACATCCGACAGATCACAGACTCTTTCATTATTTGTCCACTGATCGATCTTTTCATTAAGATCTGTCTGTGTGATTGTCCTGGAGTTGATATTCAGATTCGACAGGAAGTCATTCATATTCTGATATGCCACATACGGCATTGTCTGGATAAAACTGTCCTTGATGCTCCTGGCTGTTCTCTTGTAAACACTGTTTGCAAAATAGCTTTTTATCTGCTCAAAAGGCAATTCAAACGGATATCCGATATCATGGAACAATGATGTCAGACCCCAGAACTTCAGAAAATGTCTTCTCGCTCCGATCTCATTTAATGTCTCTTCCCTTCCCTCGGACTTCATCTTCCGGTTGTAATACTCAGAATAACTGTTACGATACAGTCTGTTGTTCTCGTATATGGCAAGTCCGATAAGAAAAACATAAACGGAATGTGAATAGTGATCCCTGTGTTTCATCAGCAGGGATCCCGCATTATTCTCAAATTCACAGAGCATCTCGATGATATCCCGTGTATTTCTGTAATCGCCGAAAAATATAGACAGATAACAGAAATAGACATCAAATGCATCATCCCCTGAACCTGTCTTGCAGAATCGTCTTATCGCATTTTCAAAAGAAAGTCTGTCCAGATCCTTTTCTACATTTTCGGGTATCTGGCCTCTTCCGGCGCTTTTTCCGGTAAACTTATTATCTGTCGAAAAATCCTTCTGATCATTTAATCTTTCAAGGAGTTCCCTGTATGAGGCAATCTCATCAGATCCGGGATTGAATCCCAGATCTTCACATTCCCTGATAAACCTGCAGGCCGAAGCCGGTATATCTGATTTGGGTCCGTCATCAAAAATATCCTCTCCAAGCTTCGGAACACCGGCGATCTGAACCCCCAGTAATTCTTCATTGATCCTTTTCATACTGTCGAGAGCATTATAAGCCATTATTTTTCTCCTGCTTTATCATCCAAATCTGTATCTGGGGTCTTCACTGTCTATCCGAACTACATCCGTGATCTTTTCCTGAGCCAGATTTATCACATAACGCATCTGAGTCTTCTTGGCATCCAGGCCGTAACTCGAACCTATATAAACCTTTTTCCCGTTAACGGTAATCTCTCTTTTTCCTCTGAAGTACGGAACAAGAGTACCCTCAGGCGAATAGATGTCGTCACCATATGCAAGACATGTACACTTTTGTACTGCTCTGTCGCATATATCCGGATGCCTTGTCAGCACTGCTTCTATGGTATCAAACATAAGATCAGACTGATCCCCGGAATGCTTTTCTCCATAGACATAATAATCTATTTCACCGCGACGCATACTTCCATCTTGTCTTCCCTCCGGCTTTTCGTCGCCGGAATAAGAATACTGCGCAACAACAAACGGTTTAAAACTTACCTTACTTCTTTTATCCGTATACTCACCATCATCGCTTATGACGAGGTCAATCACAGGTCTGTCCCGTCTGATTTTCAAACCATTTACGTTCTCACTTTCGAGTCCTATGCTATTAGGTGGCACAATAAGAACAACAAGTTTTCCTGTTATCTTGTTGTTCAAAATCAATGTCCATTCCTCCTTTAGATTATCCGGTTTCGGATTTGCCCAAAAACCATCTGTCCTTTCGTTATAAGCTGCATAAGTAAGTTTATTGCTGATTCTTACACCTTTTTTAGCAAGAAACTCCTTGGCAGCGCTCTTGTCATCAATCACAGAATGATCACCGACTTTCGTTTCCCCTATTGTCTCTTTGCTCTCTTTCTCTTGTTCAACCGGCTTCGAAACATTTGTATTATCGGAATTATCGGCCACCATAGATCTGATCTGGGCCTTATAATTATCGCTTCCCGCAATAAATCGGGACAATACTCCCTCGTCACCATCTATACAAATATCTCCTGTAAGAACCCCATGGGATATCTTATCTATGTTAGCCTTCATGATCTTCTTAGGAGTGAACTGAGCCTCATGTATCTTACTGCCCTGTTTAACAATAAAACCATTTTCAACCACCTGAAATGTGACATCAATATTCCCTGTTCTGGTGGACAGATGATAAATCTTTGCTTCTTCAACGATAGGAGCAACCTTTGTTTCTGTTTTCTTAGGAGTTTCCTTTTCGACTATAGGAGTTTCTTTTTCGACTTTAACGGGTTTGATCTCCTCAAAAATGGTGTCACTTTCCTTTTTCAGCGAATCAACCAGATTCTCATAGAACAGGTCCGACCCGTCATATGTCCGCAGATGTGTTTTATCATCAAGAATTGATTCCATCGCAGATGAAATATCTTCTATAGTAGCCCTTGACCCGTTATCCAACAGTTCACCAATCGAGTCCTTGACATCACCCTTGACCCACTCATCATTTTCAAATGCATTTTCTACGATAGCCGAGTAATCATCCCATTCTTTTATTTCCACTCTGTCACTTGATGTGGATGCAAGATCATTTATAGATTTTGCCTCACTTATTATAATGGGACAAATGGTAAGTCTGTCTTTTTTATGTTTGGATTTTGCTTTTTTGGACCTTGCGGTCAGCAGTTCCATCAGGCATGCATAACTTTCCATATACTCTTTACTGACAAATGAAAGGATTGCCTTGCACTTTTGTGTTCTGATAGCATCCTCCATATTAGTTACCCAGGATTCATTATCACGATCGAAATTCTTATCAAAATATACACGAAGGCCGTATTTATCGACCAGTTTTCTGACTATTTCATCCAGAACGATTTCCCAGTTATCACTTTTATAGCTGATAAACACATAATCCTTATCATCCTTGGGTTCAAATGTCCTTATTCCTACGGTCGCTTCATTTCTCCTTCTGATATCTTCCTTAGATAGTCCCATTTCGTCCTCCTCGCAATAATATATTTCTGCTTAATCCGCATGAATTGAATTATAATGTCAATCACATACTTTTACAATACTGACAGTTGTCTCTTTTATAGTAATATTACCAAAAACAGCCTAACTGAACGGACAAATCTGACCATAAGATTGACTTACCGGAGTTTTAACAGTCTGATCACATCGGGGTAATTTGACGCGATATGCGGAAATGTGCAGTTCACACAGCTTTTGACTTCTTTATCGCCCTTTTTTACCATCGTATAATCGCCGGGACAGTCCATCCCATACAACGGACAGTAGCAGAACAGGCAGTTGATGTCCTCGCTGCATTCATGACATGGGTAGTATTTACATGCTTTGTTTGCAAAAAAAGTCGTTGAATTTTCCATGGTACCTCAATATTCTATGAATTCCTTCGTTATCGTCTTCGGTCGCTGTTATCTGATATCATCTGCGGGCTTAAGGATTTTTATGACGGCATCCGGTGCCGACGGATAGTACAGATGCGGCCATCCCCATAGACGGGCGGCCCCGGCTATCATCCCCTGATATGTTTTACCTGTCGAAGGTTTACATAACTCAATATCCTCTCCATTGCAGGTACTGTCATAGTAATGGAATTCATGCCCTCTCATACCTGCAAGAACTTCCGCAACACCTTTTTGTTTCGAATCGTCAGCGGATCTATCAGGGTTTCCACCCTTCACCATGGTATATCCGAAGTTTACAAGATGTCCGGTATAAGTGCATTTTCCGTCTACCGCACCAACAAGGTCATACTCTCTTCCGTCCCGGTCACAGACCGTTTTATGCAGATACATGAACCCGCCGCATTCTGCGATGCTTGGCATACCTGCATTTATCGCGCTTCGCACCGATCCGAGCATTGAGGTGTTTTTTGACAGTTCCTCCAGATACAGCTCGGGATATCCGCCTCCGATAAGGAGTGCATTCGCCTTCTTTGGAATCGCCTTATCATGTATGGGTGAAAAATACTCTGTTTTTGCGCCCATCCTTTCAAGCAGACGGAGGTTTTCGCTGTAGTAAAAACAGAATGCCTCATCCCTTGCAACGGCCAGATGCACACCTGCAAGGCTTTTGCAGTCTGTCCTTTCAGTATTATCTTCGTTAACGGTTGCCGCATCATCTTCGGAAAATACGGGCGGCGCCTCTTCCATGATCCTTATGATACCATCAATATCACAGCATTTACCGAGCACATCGGCGACGTCACCGATACGCTTCCTGATATCATCAATCTCATTCGGCATCTTAAGTCCGAGGTGCCTGCTGTCCATACCGGCCGCCTCGAGCTTCGGGATATTGCCCAGAATCTTTGTCTCATAACCGCACCGGGCAAGTTCCTCGGAAAATGCGGCATACGACCTTGAATAATATGCATCTGACATACGGTTTAATATTATCCCCTTTATCAGATGCTCCCTGTCATCGGCCAGTATACCCTTAATACGCGAGATCAGCGTTCTTCCGGCACCTGCAGCGTCAACCGTAAGTATTATAGGAGTGTGTGATAGCTGTGCTATCTCATAACACGATCCTTCAAACGAATCCGGAGATATACCGTCATATATCCCCATCACCCCTTCGATCACGGCATAACGGCCGAAAGCTGTTGCGACCAGCTCCGGTATGGCACTCCTGCCCGCCAGGAACGTGTCGAGGTTTACTGACGGTACATCGCATTGTGTCAGATGATACATAGGATCTATATAATCGGGCCCGCATTTAAACGGAGCCGGATCAGGCCCACGCTCCTTCAGTATGTGAAGAAGTGCGCATGTCATAATGGTCTTGCCCGCCCCGCTTGCATCAGCTGCTATCATGACTCTTGGCACCATTAGTCCTGCTGTCATATCACGATCATTTTTATTTGCGTCTTCACTCATGGCTTTTTTCATGGTTATCGTTTATAAATAACACCGTTATTAATCCTTCGGAGACGAATGTCTGAGCTTCTTTTATTGACAGTCTTATTACACTTTCATCATTTTTCTGATCCGGGTTTACGTGACTTCCCGTGTTGATATCTCCGCTCAGGTTAATCCCGCAGATAACCGTCGCGTCTATCCCCGCTTCACCCAGCATTTTTGCGCATTTTCTGACATCGCTGTCATCGGACATAAGAGCAAAGGTCTTGCGGTTATTTCTGACAAGATATGTCAGTTTCTCTATGTTATGTAAACTATTTCTTCCGTGGATACTCGTTACAACAGCATCATCATAAGTTTCATGCAGCACGGCAACAAGGTATGACACTGAAGAAATTCCGGGAATCACGGTAATATCCGCATCCTTGAACCTGCTTTCGAGTTCTTTTCGGCAGGCCCCTGCCCCACTGTAAAATCCCGTATCTCCCGAAAAGAGTATAACTGCATTCCTGATATCGGGCTCATTATCAAGGACTTCGATAATGTCGCCGGCCCTGTACATATCATATCTTCTGCCGGTTATATGTCTCGAAGGCGAAACAGTTGAATCACTATCACGATACAGCGGATCGAGAACCCTTTTTGCACCAAATACCGCATCGGCCGCTGATAAACTCTCCGCTGCCGCTATGGTCAGGGCATTCCATCCGCCCGGACCGGCGCCTGCCAGGACTATGGTTCTCTTCGGCTCATATCTGCGACCCGTGATCTCTTCAAACGCCTTATATACGCTAAAGCCTTCGGTATTTCCTTCTTTTTCCGGCCGCTTCAGAACATAAACCGAAATGCCGAGATCCGAAGCTGCCATCACCTTCTCCGGGTATCCTCCCGTCGTCCCGCTGTCCTTGGTAAGAATATGCCTGATATCATACTGTCTGAACAAAGCTGCATTAAGTTCGTACGAAAACGGGCCGTGCATTGCTATAATGTTCGTACTTTTTATCCCGAGGTCAGAACATGCCCTGATGCTTTCCTCGGCCGGAAGTACGCGTATATACGTCCTTTCGAGCGTTTTATCCGACACGCTCCCGCAGTATACCGGAAGATCCCTGCTCCCGGTGGTGAGCAGTATATTCCCGGGTCTGTCCCCGATGAGCCGGGCAAAGGATTCTATCGAATCAATGTAGTTTACATAACTTCCATCTTCCTTTTCGTCCTCTTTCTCACCGGTTTTATCCCTCTCAACACGGAGCAGCCTGCAGCCTTTTTTTTCTGCTGCCTGTATGATATTGCGGCTTACCTCGACAGCATACGGATGTGTTACATCAACTACCATATCCTCTTCGCCGAATCCGCATTTATCCATATACAGGGTCATGCCTTCAGAATCCATACGACCGACATTTATCACGACATACGGGCTTTTCTCCATAACATCGCTGCCATAGGAAGTCGCCACGCACAGAAAGTGGTCAATCCTGCTTTCTGACAGCATCCGGGACAGTTTTCTTCCTTCTGTTGTACCCGAAAAAATCATGATCTTCAATCTATCGTATATCCTCTCGGTGTTATGAGCTTACCGTTAATTACCTTTGTTGCGGAATTTCCAATAAAAACGGTCGTATACATATCTGCCGCAGCATTATCCAGTTCCTCAAACGTACAGACCGTGACATTCTCACCGTCTCTTCCGGCATTTCTGACATATCCGCACGGGCGTTCGGGTGGTATTGTGGTTGACATAACTTGGCATGCTCTTTTCAGATAATCCGGTCTTTTATTGCTTGCGGGATTATATATAACGATGCAAAAATCCGCCATTGCGGCAGCATTCAGTCTCTTTTCAATGACATCCCACGGTGTCAGCAGGTCACTTAAGCTTATAACACAAAAATCGTGCCCTATCGGAGCTCCAAGGAGCGCCGCAGATGACAGGGCACTGGTCACTCCGGGAACGATCACCACATCGGAAAAGCCCTCTTCTTCAGCAATCTCAAGCATGGGAGAGGCCATTCCGTATACTCCGGCATCTCCGCTGCACACAAGTCCGACCGTCCTGCCTTCTTTAGCAAGATCAATACATGTCCTGCATCTTTCTGTTTCCTGCCGCATACCAGACTCTATAACCTGTTTTCCGGTACATATCTCCTTGACCAGATCCATATATACCCTGTATCCGACGATCACATCACATTCTTCAATCGCCTGTAATGCTCTTTTGGTCATTGAGGAAATATCCCCGGGGCCTATACCTATCACATAAATCCTGCCCATATACTCATCCGTTTCCTTTCAGCCGGCGCTTTGCCACAGCTATTGTCATGCCTTCATGCGCCATTTTGCGGATAATAAGTTCAGCACCCGGACCACCCCCGAGAACTGCGGCTCTTTCACACACATTATCTGTCCCGACGGTTTCCTTCACAAAATCAGAAGCCGTAAAATCCCCCTGTGCCTTTTGAAGCAGCGACGCTTCAAAGGTTATAAGAGGAAGTCTGTATTTATCGCACAGCATCCTTAGTGCTCTCTCATTTTCCTTGACATCGATCGTACATACGGCATATACGTCATTGATATCTATATCCCTGTCCCGTAACATAGACAGGACATAATCCTCCAGTTCTGCAGGATCCTTGCCCTTTTTCAGGCCTATCCCGATCGTATATCCTTTCGGAGACAGGAGGAGTGAATACTCCCTGTCAGTCTCATCTGCGATAATTATGTCAACCGGATCGGACGGTGGATAATCCTTTATGGACAACGTTACCGGTTTCCCCTCAACCGCTTTGGCCGATACCTTTTTGATACCGTCCCGGTTCCTGATCGTAAGTGCATTTTCAGCAGCAAACACATCTGCGGAAAAAGCACCGCCCGCATCCGTAGATGTAGTGATGACCGGTATCGCTCCGATAAGCCCGGCTATAGTAGCGGCGATCTTGTTGGCTCCGCCTGCATGTCCGGCCAGTAACGGTATCACGAACCGTCCGTTATCGTCGATAACTACCACAGGACTGTCCGTAAGCTTATCCTTTACATAAGAGCTTATCGCACGAACTGCTATACCGACCGCACCTGTAAAAATAAGAGCTGCTCCTGCCGCAAAACCTTCCTTTGCAAAATCCGCGATAGTCACACGGGGATACTCTTCGCCTTTTGTTACATCTACGAGATCTTTGCCTGTACCTTCGACTGTACCTTCTACTGCACTTTCGCCCGGAAAATCAAAGCCGTAAAAAACGGTTGCAGGTTCGATACCCGCGTCCTTATATTTTCTATTTAAACCTTCTGCTACTTCCCTGCCCTTTTGGCTGAAGCATATGATCCGTTTTTCCATTTTGCTTATAAAATACTATATGTTATTCATTAGTGTTATTTTATGGTGTTATTTATTCTTTTGCTTCTCGAAATCCGGTAGAAAAATCAGGGGCGTAAAGCCTTGATCTGCTGTATTTATCATGGGTTACGGCTTTTCCGACCAATACAACCGCGGTCTTTGTAATGTGATTTTTCCTACCTGTATTTCCCAGCTCTCCGACCGTGCAGATGAAGCTTTTTTCTTCAGGCCAGGTGGCCTTGTATACAATCGCTGCGGGAGTATCTTCCGGTATTCCTCCGGCCATGAGACGGCGCGACAGTTCATCCAGATCGCCCGCACTTAAATATATCGCCATTGATGCATGGTGTCCTGCCAGTTTTTCTATCGATTCCTCATCCGGTACCGGCGTCCTGCCCTCCATCCTTGTTATTATGAGGGTCTGTGATACATCAGGCAGTGTATATTCGATATTTAGAGAAGCCGCAGCACCAAAACAGGCACTGACTCCGGGACAGGAATCATATGCTATACCCTTCTCATCAAGGATATCCATCTGCTCCCTTACGGCTCCGTATATGCTCGCATCCCCCGTATGAAGCCTTACCGTGGTTTTCCCCTGTTCTTCTGCGGTTAACATAACTTCGATGACCTCCTCGAGGGTCATCGTAGCGCTGTTATATACTTTCGCATCCTTTCTGGCACTATCAAGCAGAGCCGGATTTACGAGGCTTCCGGCATAGATTATCACATCAGCTTCCTCTATGAGTTTCATACCCCTGACTGTTATAAGATCAACGGCTCCGGGGCCTGCACCTACAAAGTGTATCATATCATTTCCCTGCTCTTTCCATTAAGGATGCCGCATTATCCGTCATTCCGAGTTGTCCATACCTGGTTGAATAAATGATGCATCCGATCTCCATATCTTTTGAACGCTTTATTAAGTTTGACTGTATTTTTCGGATCAGATAGTCAAAACAGCCTTCCTTCATCCCGGCATCGATCACATATCCGCAGGCTTCCTCCGTGGAGGCACAGTCAAGTATTTTTCCGATAAGTTCCGTGTCTGCTCCGCATTTTGCAGCTGCAGAGGCCAGAAGTTCCATCCGGCAGTCCGCTTCTGAAGAATGCGTGTTCATGATGCCCCCGGAAACCTTAACAAGCTTTCCTATGTGGCCCGTTAGCAGCATCCCGGAAAAGCCTGATTTTACAGCCAAATCTATGGTTTCCCCGATAAAGTTTGAGCATTTAACGATCCTGTCGGGATCATATCCGTACTCCGATACCAGATAATCAAGTCCGTAGTTACCCGGGGATACGACCACAACGTCAGATCCCATGGCTCTTTGCTGACGAAGCGATACATGGATCGTATCGATCAGAGCCGTCGTGCTCATCGGCTCAACAAGCCCGCTCGTACCTATAATGGATATTCCGCCTTCTATCCCGAATGAATGGTTGAACGTCTTTTCCGCGATCTTTTCACCTTCGGGCGCGGATATTTCAATCCTTAACGGCCCCTGATAGTCATATTCTTCCATTACCGACAGCACTTCCGCCGTGATCATTTTGCGTGGCACGGAATTTATGGCATATTCGCCTACTTCCCGGTCAAGTCCCGGCTTTGTAAGCTTGCCTATCCCCTTTCCACCTTCGATGATCACACGCAGATCATCGGATCCTGCATTATATAGTCTTTCCCTGTTAAGAGCATGACATTCTCTTCCGGAATCATCATTTGCATACTCAGCCTTTGCATATATGAGCATTCCCGCCGTAACATCAGGATCATCGCATTCGGGCTTTCTGACAGCGCAGCTTGCCGACACAACCTTCTGATCTGCCCGGGGGGTATTCTCGGTGCCGTCATCGCAGGTTAACATAACATCAATCAGCTCCGTCTCATATCTGACCCCCGACGGTGTATCTATCGATATCTTATCTGTCTTCCTTCCATCCAGAAGCATAAAAGCAGCAGCCTTTGCAGCCGCAGCAGCGCAGCTACCGGTTGTAAATCCCTTATTAACTGAGGCCCCGCCCGTCTCTTCAGACAAAATACGGTTTTCCCTTCCCTCTCCGGATGAGATACAGGCATTCTCCGCCTTATCAGACATAGAGTACAGAATCGCATTTACAACAGCCGCCGCCACATTGCTTCCGCCCTTACGGCCGCTGCCTATGATATACGGTATGTCCGTCTGCATTATCATCTCTTTTGCCGAAACAACATTAACGAACCCTACAGGCATCCCAACGACAAATGCAGGTATATAATCCCTACGGTCATAAAACTCCTTCAGAGTCATAAGGGCTGTAGGAGCATTCCCGATAACGAAGATCACAGGACCTCCCAGCTTCATTGCCCTCTCCATCGAAACGGTAGCGCGTGTTATTTTTCTCTCCCCTGCTTCAATGGCGACATCCTCATCCGCCATAAAACAGTATAATTTGCATCCGAACCGGGTCGCAGTCTTCCTGTTTATTCCGGAAAGCGCCATATTTGTATCGGTAACTATCGTAGCACCGGATCTGATCAACTCCGAAAACCTTTCTATGCTTCCTTCGGAAAAATACATGTTTTTCGCATAATCAAAGTCCGCAGTGGTATGAATACAGCGTTTTATAACGCTCAGCATTACTTCTTCGTAAGGATCATCAGATCTTCCGGGCATGTATTCCTGCCCGTTGATCATGATATCCATACCCGATAGCGTCTCGCTAATGATCTCAAAACTCTTTTTTTCTATTTGGGAAGGCGTCAAATGCTGTGTATCCATTTATTCATCCTATATCAGAAAGTGTATCAATAAGTTTCATGTTATCTTCGTGACTCCTGACAGCTACCCTGAAGTACCTCTGACCCGGCCCTGTTTGATCATCATATCTTCTGATCAGTATCCTGCGGGAGAGTAGCTTCTCATATATGTCTTTTTGACTTTTAAGCAGTATAAAGTTAGTATTACTGCTAAAAACGGTATATCCGAGACACGATAACCCGGTGGCAAGATATTGTCTCTCTTCTGCAATCATTTTGATCGAATCATTATAAAATGACCCGTCTGCCGCTATGACAGATAACCTTCTCATAAGTGCTGTTGAGATCGACGAAAGATTCCACTCGGGAACGCATCTCCTGAGTCCGGATATGTTCTCCGGGCAGCTTATGACATATCCCATCCGTATGCCGGGAAGTGCAAAGCTTTTTGTATAGGATCTGACGATAAACAGGTTTTTATGATGTTTGATCTTATCCGCTATATACTCATCTGTGCATTTTAGATATTTGTCGGAAATTGTAAAAAAGCTCTGATCCAGAATCACACTGATTCCAAGTTCATCTGATGTATTAAGTATTTCCTCGAGCAGGTCTTCATCCGTATTTTTGCCGGTTGGATTGTTCGGATCTGTCAGAAACAGAAGGTTTACATCACATGACAGCATATCGGTGAAGTCATTTCCAAGCTCGAATCCCTCTTCTTCTTTCAGATCATATTTCTCAATTCTGCAAGCACGTGCAGATTCAAGGGCATATTCGTAGCCGTCAAAACACGGTTTGGCCAGAAGCGCCCTTGAAGGAGACAGATAATTTACCAATGCCATTATGATCTCAGATGATCCGTTCCCTGCAAAAACACAATCTGGATCAACATATTCCGATCTGGCGATCGCAGACCTGACAGCCGTCTGGTCAGGATCGGGGTAACACCCGGCCATATTCGTCCCTTCCCGGACAGATTCTTCCAATGCTTCCCTGACAGAGGGTATGACATAAGGATTCAGATTTACGGAAAAATCAATATCAACAATATTATTATATATATCGCCGCCGTGCATACCGCCTCCGTAACAAACATCAATCTTATTGCCCTTTTTATATCTTCCGCCTCAACAGACCTAGTCTCATCGCCGATGTATGGTTTTCTTACGATCACTCCGCCATAGCTCGCATCTCCGGCAAGCCTCAGGCCGAGCGAACCCGCACAAACGCTCTCGGTTTGGGCGCTGTTAGGGCTCTTGTGAGCCCTCCTGTCACGTCTCCAGATGCAAAATGCACGTGTGTGATTGTATATCTTTTCCTTATCAAATAGTTCGCATATTGACGCAGCTGCGATCATAAATACTGCGCTTATCCTGGAGGGAAGAAAATTTGCTACATCATCGGCGCGTGCCGCAAATCTTCCAAAATACTCATACCTTTCATTATGATAGCCTATCATCGAATCCATGGTGTTGATCGCCTTATATATAAAGCCGGCCACAGGTCCTCCGATTGCAGTATATATCAACGGGGCGATCACCCCGTCGGAAGTATTCTCCGCAACGGTCTCAACCGCTGCCCGCTCAATTCCGGCCTCATCAAGTGCTGCAGTATCTCTTCCAACTATCATTGAAAGCGCGGCTCTGGTCTCATTTATATCCGTATCAGCATCAGTCAGGCACGAATATACCTTCATGCTCTCATCTCTAAGAGATTTTGCTGCCAGTACATAATATGTAAGTATCGCCTCAACGATAACGCCCGCTATTTTACCGGCACGATATGATACTACCATGACAACAACAACTGCCGCAGCTGTAAGTATCACCACGATCAGCCAGAGTAGTGATCCCCTAATTATCTGCTGTTTATGCTTCATCGCAGGATCTTTGCGATCTTCGCAGTCAGCTTCCCGGTTAAAACGCCTTTCAAGCGCAGCTGTAAGCGCACCTATCGCCCGCACCGGGTGAGGAAGGCCGTGAGGATCACCAAGCAGGATATCAAGTATGATCCCCGCTCCCAATGCGATCATATGTAATATCAGATATTCTCTCATCTTCCACCGTCATTTGCAGGATATAACCGTCGAGATTGGGGATCAGGTAATCATGGTATTTTCCCCCGCACAGTCCGCTCATTATCGCCATAATGCAGCCGCCATGACATACTATCGCGATCTTCGGCTCATTACCCGCCGTTTGGATAATGTTATGTAAACTATCCATCGTACGTGCACGGAATTCCTCTATGCTCTCCCCGTTCGGGAACTGAAGTGTACCGTCAGAGTCTATCCACTGCTGGTATCGCGGATCATCACCCAATTCGGCAGCAGATTTTCCCTCAAAATCCCCGAAATCAATCTCAGTCAGGCTGTCGCATACATTTATATCCCGATCAAAAAAGACTAGCTTTGCCGTATCCTTCGCCCGAAGGAGTGGTCCCGTAAATATCACGGCGCCTTCGGAAACGTCCCTTACCCGGTCTCTTTTTTCCTCGATCTCCCTGATCCCTTCAGGCGACAGGCCTATATCAACACCTCTTCCCATATATTTACCAAGCGTGTTGTACTCGGTCCTGCCGTGGCGGATCAGTATTACCGTTTTTCTGGTCTCCGGTTCCATCTGTCGGGTTTTTCCTTTCTCTCATTGTTTCTTCCTACCAGATTCTTACCAACCTGGTTTCAGTCTCTCACAAGCTTCCTATAAACTTCTTATGGCAAGTTCGCAAACAGCCAGAGCGCATACCGCAACCGTTTCACTTACTGTTACAAAGTATCCGGCCGTATCCCCTGTCACACCTCCGAATTCCTTCGTTACCATATGCCTGTACCATCTGGTAAATACTGCGAAAGCAGCGATTATCGGTAAAGCCGCCTGCCATCTTACGCATATCATAATAAAAAGGGCAACTGCCATTTGAGTAAATACCACAGCCGTTTGGATCCTTCCGGCCCCAAGCGTCTCGTTTACAAGCATTCCGTCCTGTTTTGCCTTTTTTATCCATAATGAAGTCACAGCCGTCATGGCTCTCGATATCACAAATATCCCACAGATATTTATCGTAAGGCCCGGATCAAAAGCCGGTATATTCAATATCACGCCCATGCCGGATATAATGAACAGTACTGTCATGACCAGTCCTGTTACGGCAAATGATCCCGTGTGCGGATCCTTCATTATCGCAAGTTTGCGCTCACGCGGCTGATATGAACGGATCGCATCCACGGTATCCATGAACCCGTCCAGATGAAATCTCCCTGTAATGACAAG
The DNA here is from genome assembly GCA_045117595.1 of Lachnospiraceae bacterium. Lineage (GTDB taxonomy): Bacteria > Bacillota > Clostridia > Lachnospirales > Lachnospiraceae > UBA2868. Next base: position 27,368 of record JBGUNV010000002.1, on the reverse strand, counting down.
TGGAACCAGTATAACTGTTATCGCCCTTATAAATACAGGAATATCTCCCACAAACAACAGCCATACAAGAGGATACATGACCAGGGCGATAACTATGCCCACCAGAGGCAGAAAAGTTATCGCACCCTCCATATCCTCACCTGATGCGCTGTTCTTCGGCATCGGCACTATGGAATACAGCATAAAAGCCGCAGCTATCCGTCTTAATATCTTCAATCCGTTCCACCTGTCGGTCAGAAATTACCTGTTTTCTTATCATAAATCATATCTGCGATCCGGCACAGTTCATTATTTACGGCATCTATCAATCGGATGTACAGTGCCGTATCACTGTCTTCTTCCTCACTGTGGTCGTAGTCGGTTGATACAACTATAAGATGACCCACCCTGCCGGCCAGAGTAGTGATACGTGATACCGCATCATCAATCAGAACTCCTTCACCGGCGCTTCCTTGTCTGCACTTATATGACATATGAGGATCATCATACATGAGATTGCCCACAAGGTTTGATACACACTCCAGAACAACAGCGCTTCCTGCCGCATCTGTCACAGTATCAGGAAAGTTTTGTATATCCACCGGTATCTCCAGAGTTATAAAACCCGCGCCCTCACGCTGCCTGCGGTGCTTTTTTACGCGTTCTCTCCCGACTTCATCCATTACCTTCATCGTTGCCAGGTAATACAGCGGTTTCATATTACAGTTTACCGCCAGCTGTTCCGCAAACTTTGATTTCCCGCAGTCCGGCGGTCCCTTTACCAGTGTGATCATTTATCAAATCTCTCGTATCTGTCTATCGGAGTGTCGTCAAATCGCGTGCCGTCATCATACACTGACATTACCATATCCAGGATCGGAAATATCATCACGGCTCCGGTACCCTCGCCAAGTGCCATGTCCGCAGACAAGACGGCTTTTAATCCAAGTCTTTCAAGAGCGATCCGGCATCCCTTTTCCCGGCCTGTATGTGAAGCGATCATATATGCACGTGACCCCCCGACCATACACTCAGCAGCAAGGGCCGCCACGGCACTTATCATACCATCGATAACAACCGGGATATGATAGAGTGCGGCTCCAATGTATACACCGGAAAGTGCCGCAATATCAAGGCCTCCGACCTTCGTCACGGCATTGTATACATAGTGTTTCGTCGGCGTTATTTTATGTGTGTTATTTAATTTATGCAGATTCAGTGTTCTTTTAATAACATCCGTTTTTCTTCTTAGACCTTCCGCAGATAATCCAGCTCCCCTGCCTGTAACTTCAGCAGGTTCCGCCCCCGTCAACGCACACAACAGGGTCGTTGCAGTCGTAGTATTTCCTATGCCCATCTCGCCTGTGGATATGATATCGTATCCTCTTTCGCGGCAGTACCTGACCATATCTATACCGGCCTCTATAGCCTCAAGACACTGCTCCGCAGTCATCGCAGGCTCAGTTGCTATGTTCCCGGCTCCTTTTGCGATCTTTTTGTCTATGATCCCGCTTATCTTAATATCAGAATCAATACCTACATCCACCGGGATCACGTCAACATCATAACCCCTTGTCATGGCTCCGACCGTGCTTTCATTCTTCCCCATAAGCCGGGCAACCTGCAGCGTCACGGACGGATCTGTCTGGGATATGCCCTCATTTACGACCTTCGTGTCTGCGATCATAATGATAAGGGCCTTTTTGTCAATACATGGTCTGTCTGATCCCTGTATGGCGGCAATACGGCATATCATATCCTCAAACATGCCGAACCCGTCTATCGGTTTGGCAAGCTCGTCAAAATGCTGTTTCGCCTTTTTGTATACATCAGCGGAAGGCTCATCTATTCTTAATCCGAACAGTTCCTCTTTACCCATGTTCAGCTTCCCTTACCGGCGAGATACCGGCAATCTCGTATATTTTTGCCATATCCACGCTGTTTTTAAGAGTTTCGGCAAGTATATCATATTGCCTGTCGCGAAGCTCATCCAGATCCTTTATCCTGCCCGGATCTATATCCTTTTTGTTTCTGGCGGCAACAGCCGTAATAATGGCAGATGCGATCTCCTTCCGGTCAAACAGGCCATGTACATATGTCCCGTAAATGTTATCACGGCAATATCCGCTGTCATCTGATGTAAAATGTGATACTTCGTCATACGGTACGCTCATACCCATATGTATCTCATATCCCGTCACCTTACATCCTGCTAGCTGCTGCAATATGCCCGTAGCACTGTCTATAAAGCCCTCAAACGGTCTTTGCGTCTTCTCGGGTTTCATCACGGTATCGATCGGAAGAAGCGCTAGACCTTCGATGTTTCCGCCGGATTCAGCATTTTCAGGATCACTTATGCCTCTTCCGAGCATCTGGAAGCCTCCGCATATCCCGAGAACGGGAGTACCCTTTGCCGCAAGCCTTTTTACCGCTCCGGATATACCCTTTTCATCCATCCACTTCATGTCGCCTATCGTATTCTTGGACCCCGGGAGTACCAGAAGGTCCGGATCGAGCATATCCGCAGGATCGGTGATATACCTTACCGATACACCCTCTACCTGCTCAAATACATCCAGATCCGTGTAATTTGATATATGCGGAAAACGGATCGCCACAATATCAAATGCCCCGGGGGATTTTTTCCGGAATCTGTCAGAAAGCGAGTCCTCATCCTCAAGATCCAGATCCATTAACGGAACAACACCTATCACGGGACACTTTGCCCTCTCCTCGAGCTGTCTGATACCCGGAAGCAGCAGTTCCTTATCTCCCCTGAATTTGTTGATAATAAGTCCTCGTACCCTGCTTCTTTCCTCTTTTGTCAGAAGATCTAGCGTTCCGATAAGCTGCGCGAATACTCCGCCCCTGTCGATATCCCCGACAAGAATGACCGGGGCATCGATCATTTCGGCCAGTCCCATGTTCACGATATCGTTTTCCCGCAGATTGATCTCAGCGGGCGAGCCGGCACCTTCCACGATAACCACATCATTTTCGCTTTTAAGCTCACAAAAGGCATCACATATAACAGGTATGAGCTCTTTTTTATAGCCATGGTATTCCTTTGCCCGCATGTTGCCTACGGACTTACCGTTTACAACTACCTGTGATCCGCAGTCACTGACCGGTTTTAACAGAACCGGATTCATGCAGGCCCTCGGGCGCGTTTTGGCGCACTGTGCCTGCATCACCTGGGCACGTCCCATCTCGAGCCCCTCATCGGTAATAAATGAATTATTTGCCATGTTCTGGGACTTAAAGGGAGCCACCTTCAGGCCTTCATTTGCGAATATGCGGCAAAGTCCGGCAGTAATAACGCTCTTTCCCACGCCCGACATCGTCCCCATGACCATGATGGAACCGCCTTTTTTGATTTCATGGTCAGTTGTCCTATCCGAATTACTTTGTGAGTCTTCTGCGCTTTCTGGGCTTTCTGATCTTTTAGATCTTTCTGAATTGGCATGCGGCAGATCCGCAGATCCTCCCGCCCCACGCTCTCCTTCAGGACCTTCATACCACGGAAGGCTTCCCAGCAGCGATACATCCTCATCTCCAAGACTATAAAGTCTTCTTATGAACGATTCCTCAAATACTTCTGCAGGGCTTCCGATCCTTTGCACCTGACCTTCTCCCATGGCGACAACCGTATCGGCCAGGTTCATCGCGATCTCCGGCTCATGAACCGACATAAGTACAGCCACATTCCCAGTCGCAGCAAGATCGCGTATTTTTTTCAGGATATCTATCTTGTACCTGATATCCAGGTATGAAACAGGCTCGTCAAGCACGAGGATCCGGGGCTTCCTGGCTATGGCCGCGGCCAGCATGACACGCTGCGCCTGCCCGTCGCTGATATTGGTGAACATCCTGTCAGACAGCTGCGCGATCCCCGTCATCTCCATGGCTTCATCAACCGCCTGTTCATCTTCATCCGACAGCCTTCCCATCATCCCGGTATACGGATATCGACCGGTCTCAACCACCTCGCGGCAGGTCATAAGATCCGGACGGGATTTTCGCGTCATCACAAGGGATAATATCCTGGCCCTGTCATTTGATGACATCAGGGATGAATCCCGGCCGTCGAGAAATACCAAACCGCCACGGCTTTTTAGGTGTCCCGAAACAGTCCTAAGCAACGTTGATTTGCCGCATCCGTTAGGCCCGATAAGTGTCACGATCCTGCCGGGAGTAACTTTTAACGATATATCCCTTATCAGATCCTCATCATATCCGATTGTAAGTTTTTCGGTCAAAAGAACCGATTTTTCATCTGATGACATATACTTTTGATACTTTGTCAGATCAGTCCGACATCTTCTTCCTTCCAAGCATCACAACTATAACGACAGGCACAAGAAGTGCTGCGGTAACAGAGCTTATCGACACTTCAACAGGCGCAAACAGACATCTGGCGATACCGTCACAGATGAGCGTCACCACCGCCCCAAACAGAAAACACCCCGGTATCATCACATAAGGCGAACTTGTCTTCGTCATGCCCTTAACAAGGTGCGGGACCGCGATCCCGACAAATGATATCGGACCTGCAAATGCCGTAACAACAGCAGCCAGCAGCCCCGAAACAATTATCAGCATCACCCGCAGTATAGTTATGTTAACCCCTGCCGATCTTGCATATATCTCGCCGAGCCTGTAAGCACCTATGGGTTTTGCCATAAGGAACGCTGCGATAAAGCACAGCCCGACTATAACGGCCATAACCCTTACATCGCCCGAATTCATTCCCGAAAGGCTCCCCATAGACCAGTTATGCAGGTTCACGATATTTGAATCATCTGCAAATGTCACAACAAGGTCTGTGACAGCCGAGCAGATATATCCCGTCATTATACCGCATACCACAAGAATTCCCATACTCCTGACCCTCATGGATACGGGGATAACAAATGCCATTGCCATCATGGCACCGATAAATGCGGCAGCAACGAGCGTTACAGATGACAGTCTGATGCCCGATGATGCAACCGATATCAGTACGAGCGCAACTATAAGCTTTGCACCCGATGATATACCCAGTACATAAGGTCCCACTATCGGGTTGTCAAAAAAAGTCTGCAGCATATATCCCGACAGCGCAAGTGCTCCCCCCAGGATTACCGCGGATGCGATCCTCGGAAGCCTTATGGAAAGTATAATGTTTGATGCGGTTTCATCAGCGCCTCTTCCGACAAGTATATCCGTAACCTCTCCAAGACCGACGGATACGCTCCCGACTATCAGATTTATGATCACCGCAGCCGCAAGCAGCACTGCCATAACAACAAATGCCGCAATGCACCTCTTTCTGTCCATATCACTGCACCACTTTATGTATATATTGGGCGTTTTCTCCCGGGTTTCCGGCAAGAACCACTCCTAGTTCCTCCATAAACTCCACCGTATCGGTCGGATGACGGAACAGATCCGCCTGCAGGCAGTAGACATTCCCGCTCTTTACCGCCTCAAAGTCCGAAAACAGGCTGTTTTTGGCAACAAGATCATCAACAGATCCGATATCTCCCCCGATCGTGCCGTTATAGAGCAGAACATCCGCATCGGCTGCCGCAGCATAGAAATCCTCCATCTGCATGTTCACGGAAGAAGTACCGCCGTCGCCTGTAGCAGGAACATATTCTCCACCTGCCAGGCCTATCATTTTCGCCATATAATCACCGCTGCCACGTACGTTTATCATTCCGGTTGCCGATACATAGAAGCAGGCAACTTTTTTTCCGGTATCCGGTATCTTCCCAAGGTCATCCATACGTTCGCTGACGCTGTCAAAATACTCTCCGGCTTCCTTTTCCCTGTCAAAAAGCACGCCATACAGTTTGATCCACTCAAGCCTTCCAAGAGGAGTAGCCTCATAGCTTGAAGTCTCAACGATCACGGGGATACCGAGTTCCTCAAGTTTTTCGATGACCTCCGGATCATGGTAGATCATCGTGTTCTCAACAGCCAGATCACACCCTTTTGCAACAAGAAGCTCATAATCGGGCATCCTGTATTTGCCCGCATACGTCATATTTCCCCGACTCATCAGATCTTCAACCTCCGGGATATCCCAGTCCTGTGCCCTGAGGGGCGAAAATCGTATGCTGTCGAGGCTTTCCAGCTCGCGTACCAGGTCCATTGCCGATGTAGACACGAGATATGTCGCATCAAAAGGCTTTTGGAGCACCTTTATGCCGTTATCCGTCTCGGGGATATCCTCCCCTTCAGGCACGATAAGATAATCTCCCACACCACGTATCGAGATAAGGCAGTAGTTACCGTATTTATTTATCCTGAATCCTTCGGCATGATCAAGCTTTACTTCTCCGGTCTGCTGTATACCCGCTATCTCCGGGATTTCGGGAAAATCCGCATCCGAAAATCCGCCGAAGGATCCTGAGACGTCGGTCTCAGACTCAAATTCCGGAGATTCGTCTGCCTCCTCTTCGCCTCCGACATTCCCGTCATCACCGGTATGCCATATGATCTTATATTCTATCTCATGAGCCTTGCTCATGGCTACAGTATCCGCAATAAATACAAACGGTTCATCAAGCGTATCTACCGGCACGGTAAAGGTCGAATCCCCTCCATCGTTTTCATTTTGGTACTTCTGACCGTCAACGATCACGTAATCGTAGTTTTTACTGCTCCATACGAGAGTTGCCGTATATTTACCGTCCTTGGAAGTAACCTTTACGGGAGATCTGACAAATGCCTTTCCCGTACCACCTTCCATAGTTATGTCAACCATTATCGTGCCGTCTGCCTGCCCCTCCTTTCCGGCGCCAGAGGCAGAAGTAACCCCCTGCATATTGCAGGAGGTTACAGAAACGGCGCATATCAATATCAAAACTGCAGCTTTTAGCCGCCCGATCACACATTTCATATAATATACGATCCTTTGTTACCCTGTTATGATTATTCTACTACAGATACACTCACCTTGTGGTCATACCATTTGTTCTTGGTTCCTATTATGGCAAGATCAAACTCCTCGTCAAGAGCGGGAACGGGAACATCAAATCCGTATACCTCCTCAGTCGTACCATCCGAATACTCCACGGTATCAACAGTAGGCTCGAGCAGCTCGGCTCCGTCCTTTTCGGCATCCGAAGCCAGTCCCGGGTAGAGGTTAACTATATTCTTGGTTGCAAGGCTTACATGGATCGTCATCTTTCCGTCCTTTACTGTAAGCTCGCCCTTTCCGTCCTTTGCCTCGTTAACATGGAACATGGAGCTGTCTGTTGTAAATTCTGCTTCATAAGTACCATCGGCAAGCTCGCCCGCCTCTCCTGCAGACTCCGCACCATCTTCCTTATCAGCACCTGCCTGATCCATACCATCTATAGCTGCCTTTGTATGCTCTATATACAGATTCTTTATTGCATCGATCCTTCCAAGGCCTGCTATCTGGCAGTCAATCTGATCAAATGCTCCTGATGCGGTAAACATGCTCTTCCAGCTGTCGTCTTCATCGCCTGCCATGTCGTTGTTTGCATGATCCCCTGCAACTACCATAAGCGGACGGAGAATGACCTTCTTATAACCGGCCTCCTTAACCTTCTCTATGACATTTTCGCAGGCCGTATCCTCAGGTTCACCTTCAACCGTTCCGATGAAAACATTCTTATATCCGAGATCCTCCATCTGAGATGACATCTGGTCATAACTTACCTTGGCAGTATGAGCTGTACCATGACCCATAAATACAAATGCGGTCCCGTCCTTTTCGGCTGCATCCAGGCTGTCATAACCCGCAGTTTTAACCGCCTCGGCCGTGATGGCTTCGGCAACCGTCTTTTTGTCGTCATTGATAACGGAAGCATCTTTTCCTACTTCTCCAAGCAACGGCTGCGCAACTGCTATCGTTTCAAACTTGTCCGAATATGCATCAACTGCCGCAACAAGTTCGTCATATTCAGCCCCGTGCATCAGGTGTGTCGGCTGGATCACGAGATTTTTCACCCCGTTTGCAACAGCCCGCTCGAGAGCCTGATCCATGTTATCGATCTTCTCTCCGTCTCTGGCCTGGATATGATTGATTATGATCTGAGCGGTAAATGCGCGTCTTACGGACCAGTCGGGAAAAGCTTCCTGGATGGCCTTTTCAACTCCGCTTATGTCCTCAACCCTCGAATCATTGAATGATGTGCCGAAACTTACGACAAGTATCTCATCACGTCCGATGTCATCCGCATTTAACGGATCATCTGCCGAGGCATCGCCTGTATCTCTTCCGAAATAATCGGGATCCGCAAATTCGCCTTCAACAAGTTCCTTCTGCTCATCGGTAAGGAGATCCCATTCCTGTTTTGCAAGCTCACACTGTGCATCGGTCTCATCATTGCGCTCCTGAACATAGATGGCATCAATAAGCTCAGCCACGGCATCAGCCTTTACCTGATCCAGATCCGGACCATCATCTCCTCCCCTTACGGGATTTTCTGTCGCACCTGTAGATTCTTCTGCCTCACCTGCTCTGGGAGTAACGTTAACATTTACTCCTGCACATGCACTAAGCACAGCAGATACGGCAACAGCCATGATCACAGCAACAATCTTCTTTTTCATTATCATACCTCCATAACATTATAAAATAAAAAATCACCCGACATTTGCCGGATGAGTAAATTGACACAGATATACAAGGTCGCTCGGCCATCAGAAATCGCTTCGCGATAGGCCTCGCGGTGTAGCAAGGTCTCCTCCCGCTTCGCGGGCCCCTCCTTGCTACATATAGTACAGTCAATTACTCGTGACACGGATGCAGGAAATGCTGCATCCAGTACTGCTACGGGCGGCAGGTCTCCTGGCTCGCGGATCCTCGAATGAACATCTGCCTTCCCGGTATACCCAGTGACATATTACGATGTTCACACTCCTCGCTTACAGTGACGAGTTCGCACAGGTTTTGCACCTGTTTCCCTTTTAACCGTTGCCAAGACCTGTATATCATGATCACCTGGTCTGTGCGCCGGCACCGTCCGTCATTCAATATTCATTTATCAAATACTACCACAACAGGATTCTTTATGCAAACAGCCCGCGATCCCGGGAATATTCATGTTTCTTCAGTTGCCACTATGTTCTGCATCCACACTCCGCTCGCGGAAATGATAAAACCGATGATAACCTTGATCAGCGCGGTTCCTTCACATATCGCGTAAACGGTCACTATGCTAAGGCCTGTATACCTTGTAAGTACGAAGGCAAGCGGAACGCCGATGACCATCAGAAATGCACTGTCGAACAAAAACGTTATAATCGTCCTGCCTCCTGCCCGTATCGTGAAATACAGGCTGTGACACAGTCCGAACAGCGGCATCATGATGCCCGTTATACGGAGAAAATCACGGGCAAGCGCCTTTACTTCGGCTGTGGTATTGTAAAACTGCGGAAGAAGCGGTGCTACCGCAACAAGTATCGCTCCCATAACGGTACACGAAAGCGTCACAAACGCATTGATCTTAATTCCGGTATCCTTGGCCTCATCCATTTTGCCGGCACCGAGAAGCTGGCCGACGATTATGGCAACGGCATCCCCAAACGCTACGAAACAGATCGAAAAAACGTTAAAGAACGTCGAATTGATATTAAGTCCGGCAACAACAGCAAGCCCCCTGGTTGAATAGCTCTGCTTCTGAAGCACTATTCCGATAGACCAGAGACTCTCGTTTATCACAAGCGGAAGACCGGTGATACATACTTTTTTGATAAGTCCCGAACCGACCTTAAAGGTCGAATAAACTCCCGTTATATAAGGCATAAGATTTGCATGTCTGTGTGTCCACAGCATAACTATGCCCGCCTGAACTATCCTGGAGATGACCGTGGCAACAGCTGCCCCGGCAACACCCATTACCGGGAACCCGAGCTTTCCGTATATCAGTATATAGTTCAGAACAAGGTTGAGGAATACCGCAACAAAGCTGGCCCTCATCGGAACGAGTGTCTCTCCCGTCTCACGCAGGGTCGAAGAATATACGAACTCGGCAGCCTGCGGAAGGAGTCCGCCCAGCATTATCATCATATAGACATGTGCATATCCGAGTGTTGCAGCAAGATCACCGCTTTCAGACCCTTCATGAAGATAATATGATATCAGCGTTTTGTCCCTGAAACCGAATAGCAGGAGTCCCGCGAGCATGATAACACCGCAGATGACCACCTTTATGCGAAAGGTATTCCTGATGCCTTCGGTATTTTTCTGGCCATAGTACTGCGCAGTAAAAATCCCGGCTCCGCTTATCGCTCCGAACAGGCAAAGCTGGTACACGAACATAAGGTCGTTCACGATGGAAACGCCCGACAGCTGCTCCGTACCAATACGTCCTACCATAAGGTTGTCGAGCATGTTGACGACATTTGAGATGCCGTTCTGGATCATGATCGGCAGGGCGATGGAAAACAGGGTCTTATAAAATTGTCTGTTTCCTATAAGTTTTCTCATAATAAAAAAAGAAGGGAGTCCCGCTTTGCAAAAGGGGTTTGCGGTGTCTCCCTGTCTTCAAATGCTGACGTCGGGAATCGGACCCGAGACCTCCGCACTACCAATGCGGTGCGCTACCTACTGTGCCACGTCAGCTAAACCTAGAAGATTCTACCATAGTAGATGAAAAAAAGCAAATAAAATGACTGTTATTGAACTCGTCCCCAAAAAAAGTTATAATCTCACAAAGGTCAAAAGGGCCGGAGCTTACGGGATCGGTGATTTTTACATGGATAAAAGGGATAACAGCATAGATCTTCTCAGGATCGTGGCATCTGTTTTTGTCATTGCCATACACGTGTCAGGACCGTATGATCTGATGATGCATGACGGTTCCATGGCTCCGTCTTTTCTGCTTTCGTTCATGATGAACATGACTGACTGCGGTGTCAGCATTTTTCTTGTGATCACCGGAGCGTTTCTGCTTGCAAATGACAGATATGCCTCTTTCAAAACGTTCTACAAACACTCGGCTCAAACGATCGCAATCCCCACGTTAATCTTCAGCATATATTATATCGCATACTCCATCATACCTTCAGCTATGATGCACGACAGTGCGGGCATCAGGTACGAGATCCTTGAAACCCTGCAGGGGAGGCCATTTTTCCACATGTGGTATCTGTACACGCTCCTGTGTATACATCTGTTCATCCCTGCGATCATCAGGCTGCGTCAGATGCTCGGAGAGACCGCATTTGAGCGGATCGCCATACTGATATTCATATCATCGACCGTTTCCGATATGACCAGCTCCCATATGCTCCAGTACGATCCGGGTTCGGCATACAGATACGTCGGTTATGTATTCGCGGGGTATGTTATATACAAAAGAAGCCGCAAGAACAACCTCAGGGGGATCATATTGCTTCTGGCATCGTTTTTATTCCTTATGATCGGTTCGATCGCCAGATACATGGCATATTCCGGCAACGATCTTCCGGTAACACTGAACACTGTTTTGAGGATCATGGTCATATTGTGTCCGCTCTTGATGTTCGGATCCATGGCTCATTTTAAGATCGATTCGGATATGAAGAAACTGTCCGGACTTTGTTTTTACATATACCTTTTCCATGCCGGAGTGCTTGACCTTATCACCAGGATTGCATCGATCATGAAGGCGGAGGACCGGCTGTATTCTCTCCTTCCGGCAGCGCTTAACATCATGGTACTGACGCTTATTATATTCTTAATATCTCTGGGATTATCGGTTATCTATGACATGTTGCAAAGGAAGGTCGAGGACAGGCTGCATATCAGACAGCGAATGTATAAATGCCTCAGGCGGATCGCGCTTTTATTTATTTCCTCAAACGGTTACGGATCCCCCTGAAAGCTCTCCTCGGAAGCCGTAGAATTGCATCTGTCCTTTCATGGAATCTCGCCTCATCTTCGTAGTACTGACCCTGATATATACGATTACGTCTGATCGCAGATGCAGGATCCTGTGAGCAGATATTATACAGAAAATCAGCCAGATAATCTTCTGCAAGGCACTTTGCAGCCGCGGAGTCTTCGCGTACTATCGGTGCCTTTGCCATCTTCAGATACAGTTCATCATCATTATCGATCTTTTTAATATACTCCACCGCCTCATCAAAATCCTTAAAATCATGACAGTTGATGAAGCAGTCGGGATTAAACTCGCTTGCGATATCGGGATTGCCCCAGTAGATGGGAACCGAATGCGAAGCAAAGCTTTCCATTATCTTCTCAGTGGTATATCCCCTCGATCCGCTGTTTTCAAATGTGATCGAGAACTTATATCCTCTGGCAAATTCGATCTTGTCGGCAACAGGTCCTCCGACATTGTTATGATAGCGGCCGCCGGAGGCCAGTTCCTTATATTGACCGAGCTTTTCGATCATCTGTCCGCGCGCGGGATCGGAAAGGGCATTGCTTATAACATAATTACAGAATTTTCTGCTGATCAGCTCCTGATCCGTCATGTCGGCAGCGGTTGTGGCAAGTTTTACTGCACGCGGATAGAGCACATAATGCGGGAGCCTTAAATATCTGTCATAAAAGTCCATCTCCGGAAATCCCATCCCGTAATCCACGAGGTTAAAATCCGGCACAATGTTTTCACCCGTGTAATATATCCTGGCGCAGTCATATTTGAGATATCTTCTCCCGAAAATGGAACAGAAAACAAAGTCGGGATCATCACTGATCTCAACTTCAAAATGCTTCTTAAGCGCATCCATCAGAAAGTTTTCGTTCGGATCAAACACATCCCAGAAATCCGAAAAGGCTACCCTGATCTTTTTCATAATGCTTTCTTTTCCAGTATCTTCCTGACCTTGACCTTTATTCTCGACAGGGCATTATCCGTCGATTTGGCATCACGGCCCAGGATCCTCGCTATATCAGTATAATCAAGTCCCGTCAGGCGCAGATTGAGGACTTTCCGTTCGAATTCGCTGAGGCTGTCATATATCTCCTGCTCGAGATGCTGCGTCTGCTCGTTATCTATAACGACATCCTCGGGACTCATCCCGGCACTGGCTAGGATCATCTCGGCTATGCTCGCGTTTTCTTCATGATCAGCGTTATCTGCCTCATCTTCATATATGGAAACATAGGAATTGAGCGGGGCATGTTTTTTACGGTTCTGCGCCTCTACTGCCTTATAGATCTGCCTGGAAACACACAGATCCGCAAAGGTATGAAAGCTCGCGTCCCTGCCCGGATCATAATCCCTTACGGCATTATACAGCCCAATCATGCCCTCCTGGATCAGATCCTCCTTGTCGGCGCCCAGAATGAACATGCTCCCGGCCTTCATCCGGACAAGTTCCTTGTACTTCTCGATGATAAAATCTATGATCTTTCCGTCGCCGTCGCGCAGAGCGATGATAAGCTCTTCATCAGATGCAGTATCATAATTGATCATATTCCCTACCCTATCTGCCTCTGTCTTACAACTTCGTACATCAGGACGCCCGCTGCAACGGACGCATTGAGTGAATCTATATCACCTTTCATGGGAATGCGGCAGATATGGTCGCATTTTTCCTTCACAAGTCTGCCAACGCCCTCACCTTCGCTTCCGATCACAAGGCCGATCGGTCCACGCAGGTCGCATGAATACATTTCATTTCCATCCATGTCGGCACAGGCAAACCAGATACCCTCTTTTTTCAGATCCTCTATAGTCCTTGCAATGTTGGTAACCCTTGCTACGGGAGTGTAGTTGAGTGCACCCGCACTTGTTCTGGCAACAGTCGCCGTAAGCCCCACGGCACGGTTTTTCGGTATTATGACACCGTGAGCCCCCGCAAGATTGGCACTTCTTATGATCGCTCCGAGGTTATGCGGATCCTCGATATTATCGAGAATGATGATAAACGGATCCTCGCCCTTATCTCGCGCCTTCTCCAATATATCCGAAACCTGCGCATACTCATATGCCGCGCACTTAGCGATAACGCCTTGATGATGGCCTGTATCAGACAATGCATCAAGTCTGTCCTTTTCGACATACTTAACCATGATATCGTGCTTTTTGGCTTCGCGCTTTATGGTACTTACCGGTCCGTCGTTACAGCCGTCGAGTATAAACAGCTTATCGATGGGCCTTCCCGACCTTATCGCCTCTATAACCGCATTGCGGCCTTCTATCGTAAATTCATCCATACCATCAACAGTGTCAAAAGGGACGGTTCTTCTTGACAACTTTTCCCATCATATTCCATCTATTCACTAAACTAACAAAAAAGTTGTCAAAAAGAACCGTCCCTTTTGACACCCTTGGCACTATCCACACATTCACGGATGATCGCTATCACACGCTCCATGTCGCCTTTGAGATACACATAGCCGATGACGGCTTCTAATCCCGTGGCCTTGCGGTAATCACCCACAGGGGCATTTTTTGCCGTGGTTGCCGACTTGGCGTTCCTGCCGCGCTTGTATATGGCAAGCTCCTCCTCCGTCAGCAGATCATTTTCGATCAGATGATCGATGGCTTTTGCCTGGCTTGTGGCCCTGATATGGGTAACGGCCTTGGCGTCAAGACTGTTTGCAGAACAGTTCCCCTCGAGGATTACCATAGTCTTTATGACCGCACCGTATATGCTGTCGCCTATAAATGCCAGAGACAGCGGAGAATACTGGTTCGGATCTGCGCCATCAAGGGCGAATTGTTGTTTTATCTGGTCGAGCATATTTTTTAATTCATATTCCACTTCGTTCCCTCGCGGGTATCCACGAGTGTTACGCCCTCTGCCTGAAGCTGCACCCTGATCTCGTCTGCACGGGCGAAGTTCTTTTCCTTCTTGGCAGCGGCACGCTCAGCGATAAGTGCCTCAACCTTTGCGGCAAATTCAGGATCATCGCATCCGTTTCCGGAAGAATCAGTATCATCACCCGAACCCTGCATTTCCGAAGCCCTTTTTATAAGATCAAGTCCGAGTACCTGATCGAAATCATCTATGACAGCACGCTTGGTCGCACCCGAAAGGTCAGTTTTTAACACATCATACACAAGCGTCAGACCCATTGCGGTATTGACATCATTACCGACGGTATCGGCAAATTTATCATGCCATTCTTTAACGGCAGCCTCATCGACTGCTCCGCTGCCATCTGTGGATGCGATCCTTCCCAGAAGCTTTTTATATGTCTTTGTTGCCTGGTCGAGTGCATCATAACTGAAAACCAGCGGCTTGCGGTAATGACTCTGCAGTGCGAAAAATCTGTATACGAGCGGATCATATCCCTTCTCCTGGAGAAGAGACAGAGTCAGGAATTCACCTTTTGACTTACTCATCTTACCCGTCTCGTCATTTAAGTGATGCACATGGAACCAGTAATTACACCATTTATGCCCCGTATATGATTCAGACTGGGCGATCTCGTTCGTGTGATGTGGGAAAATATTGTCAACGCCGCCACAGTGTATATCCATATATTCTCCGAGATGCTTCATGCTGATACACGAGCATTCTATATGCCATCCGGGATAGCCGACGCCCCAGGGGCTGTCCCATTTTAACGCCTGATCCTCAAACTTTGATTTCGTGAACCAGAGTACAAAATCATTCTTATTCCGCTTGTTCTCATCCTCGGTCACGTCATCCCTTACCGCAACCTTGAGTTCATCCTCGTTCTGATTGCCGAATACGTAGTATTCCGAAAGCTTTGAAGTATCGAAATATACGTTCTCACCGGCCTTGTAGGCATACCCTTTTTCAAGCAGTACCTCGATCATATGAATGAACTCCGAGATACAGTTTGTGGCAGGTTCCACCACATCCGGAGTCTTGATGTTGAGTTTTTCACAATCCGCAAAAAAGGCATCCGTGTAGAACTTTGCGATCTCCATAACACTCTTGTGCTCACGCTTTGCACCGGATAACATCTTATCCTCTCCGGTATCGGCATCAGATGACAGATGACCAACATCGGTAATATTCATGACACGCTTTACATCATATCCGGAAAAACGCAGGAGCTTTTCGAGAACATCCTCCATCAGATAGCTTCGCAGGTTTCCGATATGTGCAAAATGATAAACGGTAGGCCCGCACGTATACATACTGACCTTCCCCGGTGTATTCGGTACGAACTCCTCAACTTTTTGTGTCAGTGAATTATATATTCTCATAGCTGTTTTTTCCCTTTTTTATCCTTCTTACTCTTCTTATCTGCCTTATCTTTTTTGCCGGCCTTTTTCTTCTTTTCAGTCGAAGATGTCCTGTCCTTATCCTTATCCGCGACCATCGCGCAACCGCTGCAGCCTTCGCATGAACGGCTGGCTATATTACCGTCCCCGTCCCCATTTGCAACTAGTACATCGTTATCGCGCAGATCATCGGCATGCGACAGCAGGCATATGGCCTGTGAACTGATGCCTTCTCCGCTCCCGGTAAATCCCAGGCCCTCCTCCGTGGTTGCCTTAACGCTTACCCTGAAAATCTCGATACCAAGCGCATCCGCGATCACCGCGCGCATCCTGTCTATATAAGGTCTCATCTTGGGCTGCTGGGCAATTATCGTGGCATCGATGTTTTCGATGATATAATGCTCATCCTCAAGGATTTTCGCTACCTGCTTCAGAAGGCGCAGCGAGGAAATGTTTCTGTACCTCTCATCCGTATCCGGAAACAGTTTTCCGATATCGCCAAGCGCTGCCGCTCCGAGAAGTGCGTCCATTATCGCATGAAGCAGGACATCCGCATCAGAATGCCCGACGAGTCCCAGTTCATACGGGATCTCAATCCCTCCTATTACAAGCCTTCGCTCCGGTCCCAGCCGGTGTACGTCATAACCTGTTCCTATCCGCATATCATGCTCCCGTCAATTGACAAATGCAACTTTATTGATTATACTACAAACATAGAAAAGGTGCTACCGATAGACGGTCGCCCATCATATATTGGTTGATAATAACCGTTTGGTTGTGGGCCGGGCGGTTATTTATTTGCCTTATTGCTACGACCAACTGCGTAGCCTAATACAGCTATCAGATCAGTTATGGTCAACATGGCAATCCCTCCTTTCGAAGATTCCTCGAAGAGGTTCTATGAAAACGAAGTTCACAGTACTTCGAAGATCGGGCAACCGCCTACCGTATATGGTAACACCTTTTATATATTACATATTTCGAACATATGTTCTGTCAATGGAATTCTACATTATTCTGCCCGAACAGGAATCCCCGAATCAAAGCTCGGCATCATCTTCAGTTTGAACAGATTTGCCTTGTGCTTCCTGTCAATTAGTTCCTTTGTTTCTGGATCATCGATCTCACCCGTACGAATATAGCGGTCAAGCACTGCATATGTAAATCCGAGATTATCCTCATCTGTCTTGCCACACAGCCCGTCGATCGGCGGCTTGTCAACAAGGACGTCCGGAAGTCCCAGCGCTCTTCCTATAGCCTTGACTTCCTGAACCGTAAACTGTGACAGAGGTGAAAAATCACCTGCCGCATCACCGTATCTCGTTGAGTATCCAACCCAGTCCTCGGAAAGATTGCACGTATTTACGACTCTACCATTATTGCTCTGCGATACGGCGTACAATGTAGCCATCCTGATCCTGGGCGGCAGATTGATCGTGCTCTGCTCGGACAGTTCAAACGGAACCGCGTTCTTAACACCGTTCACAGCTTCAGCGATATTTACCACATAGCTTTTTATCCCGAGATGGTCGCACAGAAGATGTGCCATATCTATATCCGCCTGTTCACCGTTCGGCATCAGAACGCCGATAACACGGTCCCTACCTAGTGCTTCAACACATACGGCAGCTGCAACGGATGAATCCTTACCGCCCGATATTCCAAGCACCGCATTACATCCTTTTCCGTTCTCCTCAAAGAACTGCCTTATCCACTGTGCACAATCTTTTGCTGCTTTTTCGGCATCAAACATATCAATACTCCTTCCATGATGATCATACAAAAATGGACCACTAACCCCGTCCCGCAGGGCCATTTTTTGACAGGCGGCGGACTTCGTCCTCGAGGGTCAGAAGCCTGCTTGTAAGCTCTGAATTCTCTTTTTTGAGTACATTTATATCCTCAAGTACAGGATCCGGAAGATCCGTCTGGTCGAGTGTTTCACGGGGAATGGATACATTGTCTCTCTTTATGACACGTCCTGGGACACCGACTACGGTACAGTTAGGAGGCACTTCCTCGAGCACGACTGAGCCGGCACCGATTTTGGAGTTCTCTCCTATCGTGAACGAACCTAATACCTTGGCTCCGACAGACACCATTACGTTATCGCACAGCGTGGGATGACGCTTTCCGGTCTCCTTACCGGTACCGCCGAGCGTCACGCCCTGGTACAGCGTGACATTGTTCCCGATCTCGGTTGTCTCGCCGATGACCACACCGTTTCCGTGATCTATGAAGAATCCCTCTCCTATCGTCGCACCGGGATGTATCTCAATGCCCGTCTTGCGTGCCGCACGCTGGGATATCCATCTTGCGAGAAAATAATGTTTCGTCTGGTATAGTTTATGAGCCAGCCGGTAACTGATCATAACCTTGAATGACGGATACAGAAAAACCTCCAGCGACGAATGTATCGCGGGGTCTCGTTCCTTGACTATGGCTATTTCGTTTTGGATTCTTTTTATCACACCCATATCGTACTCAATTATACATTGAAATCCGGATAATGTGAAATGGAATCGAATAGAGAAGCGTTAATGACCGGGTCACTTGAATACCACCGTAAAATCCGGATACGATACATCCACCATAAAACCCTCTTCAGACACAAGATAGGATATTATGTGGTTCAGTTCATTATCTATCAGATATACCGTATTGCCCGAAAGATCGAGTTCTTCCGGCATATACCATTTAACTCCGTTAAAATCGCGGTCCTGCGGTTCATGATCCCGGTTGAACTTATACGGCGACGTTTCGGTATACATCGCTATCGACAGATGTCTCATCCACCCGTCATTGAGCATGGCGC
Source organism: Lachnospiraceae bacterium (assembly GCA_045117595.1). Taxonomy (GTDB): domain Bacteria; phylum Bacillota; class Clostridia; order Lachnospirales; family Lachnospiraceae; genus UBA2868. The sequence goes on along the minus strand of JBGUNV010000002.1, from coordinate 8,450 downwards.
AGACCGGCCTTCCCATCGCGATCTGCTTGGCAAGCGCTGCAGCCTCTCCCGCCTCAAGATCGCATCCGAGGCTGTCACCTATGTCATATGCATCCGCCTGCAGCCCATCATGTGAATAAAAATATCTTGAAAAAGTCAGAAAACACACAAGATAAATTACAGACAGTACAGAATAAAACAACACTTTTTTATTGATTTTTTCGGCAACCGTCCGTATACCGTAGACAGCAAAAAGAAGGTAAGCCGGGAAAATCCCGTTTATCCTGTTGATGTTTGGATATTTCACAAACAGCAGGAATATGCGCGATACGATAAAAAACATCCAGACAAACATCCACGGATCAAGTACCTTTGCCCTGACATTTTTTATAACGTCCCGTGCGGAAGCTATGATACCGACCAGTATAAACGGGATGGTTATATAATACATGGTCCCCCATTTTGCATTGGCATCATAGGCTGACCTGTCTGCAACATATGTGTATTTAAACGACATTATCAGGTTTTCAGGTACATTTGCTATGGATATCTCATCTGCCCTGTAGTGGGAAGTGCTCCAGAAATCAACAAGTCCCATAAACGAAAAAGGCTGTATGGCTTCCATCATTACCAGTTGCTGTACAAAAAGAGGCAGTCCAAGGAGTACCAGAGGAATCCCTGCCAGAAGAGCATTTTTCAGACTGAGCTTTTTATATACGATAAGCGCTATAAATGAGAAAAAAAGGAACAACGGCACAATTACATACGCCATGGAATAAGTATAGAGCGAAAGTCCCCATGAAATACCTGCCAGAAAATAGCACAGTGAACTGTCCTTTGTCACGGCACGGATCTGAAAACAGAGTGAGATGATAACAAAACTCATCAGCAGATAGGCCTCGAGTCCCCAGTGCTCACTCATCATGAATACGGGCATGACTGTCATAAGTGCCAGTCCTACCACGGCATACCAGCGATCCAGCATATCCCTCAGCATAAAATACAGTGCCGCAAATGCACCGGCCGCACATATCACAGCCGGAAGGCGGAAGGTAAAAATGGAAATACCGCCTATCCTGAAAGCAATAACGGCCAGATAAGTATACAGAGCATTCTGCCCCTCACCGAAACATTTGAAATATACCGGCATGCGGTACAGGAACTGATCAACACCGTAATCGGAAATACAGAACGCATCATACGCAGCCCCGAGCTCATCTATATGCATCCTGTGCGCACCAAACGGTACGATATCAAGTCTGTACAGACGTGTTATGAGAAATGCCGCAAAGATCGCAGCGGCTGTCAGAATCATAAGAATCCTGTATTTCTTTTCTTCCATAAGATCATATCCCCCGATACATATCAATACGGTAACGGATAAAATAAAAGCCCCGAAAGTGTTGAGTCTTCGGGGTTTTCGGTAATAGCGAGGGAGAGACTTGAACTCTCAACCTCCCGGGTATGAACCGGACGCTCTAGCCAGTTGAGCCACCTCGCCATATGGGACCTATAGGGCTCGAACCTATGACCCTCTGCTTGTAAGGCAGATGCTCTCCCAGCTGAGCTAAGATCCCCTGTACTGCTTTTCGCAGAACATTTGAAATTATATAAGAAGCCACCGAGGTTGTCAAGGGTTTTTGGCCTCTCTTCTGAAATGTCCGGGCAGGCCGGGCGCAAACAGATAACAGACACAGCCCAGGAATGTCAGCACCGATATGTATTTGGCTATCTTCCAGGCCACAGGCTCCCTCCAGTATACGTGGACTATCCCCGAGTAGTTACCGGGAAGCAGTACGCCTACAGTCCTGTTTGCACCGTCATGTATCTCGAAAACCTTAGAAGGATCCTCTACATCATGTGCATAATAATACTTGTAATTGAATACCGGAAGTGATATCCACCCGTACTCGGGTCCGGAAACGCATGCTATCAGAAAATCATTGCTGTTTCTCGACAAAACCTCCATGCTTTCAAGCCCTTCGTATGTAAGGCCGAGCGGCAGGTCATTAACGGTCGTGTTCTTAAGCTGAAAATCCATCGCATAATATTCCCACCTTCCCAGATCCTCTTCGGTGACAAAATGCGCTTTTTTCTCATATTTTGCATTTCCGATGCAAAGGTTTATCACATTGAACAGGCACAATACACAAATGACTGTACCCGAGATATACATCGCACGTTTTGCGACCGCAGGGCCGTATCCGGACAGCATCTCCGGTATGCCTTTCAGCAGGTCGGCAGCAACCATCGCCATGAACAGTATGGCAAATGCAAGATACCGCATGGGAAACTCGATTGCTGTAAGAATATTTCCGAGCGGGATATTATGCTCAATAAAATCCCACGGGAATACATGTGACGCCATAAAGATCATCATGACTGCGCAGACCGTCTCAAAAACCAGCCTCAGATGGTGTTTCAGATACTTTTTTTTCATAACGGATACAATGATATACACGATCGCACAGATGAGCGCCAGCATCAGAGCTATGCCCGGAGTCTTTTGAATACCACCTTTTCCCGTGCCGAACGGATCCGCAAAAAACGAGAACAGATCCCGCATCCCGACACCAAACTGCTGAATGCTCATGTCCTCAGCAGATGCAAATGCTATATCCGCAGTCAGATAGTAATCAAGGAACGGGAAGATAAAAAATCCCGACAGGAGCAGCGATATCACGGCCGCCACGGCAAAGGATGCAAACCGTACAAGTCTTTCTCCCTTCCCCGAAAAAAGGAAAAGTCCTGCAATACATACCGGGAGCAATACAACGATAAGCATACTGGTAGTCAGTGTATGGGCACATGTTACGGAAGTAAATGCAAAAGCGAGCAGCACCGCGCCCCGCATTCGCTGTTTTGTATCATTTCCGGTCAGAATCGTATATACGGATACCGCTACAGCCGGCAAAAAGACTATAGTCAGTGTCTCGCCGACGGCTGATCTGACGTATTCATCCACAAGACGGTATGCCGCCGCAGAATACAGCACGGTTGACAGCACACTGACCGTTTTTTCCTTATATATCGTTCTGAATGAAAAGTACGCGATAAGTACGGTTGCGGTATTAATGCATACAACAAATATACGGTAGGCGGTTATGATTGAAAAACCTATCTTGCGGAGCACTGCCGCCGGATACAGGAACAGATCGCCGTAGAGGATCGATACGGGATAGCCGTAGCCGTCGAGCCATTTTGACTGGACCCGAACCGGCAGATTGGAAAAGGATACATCGCTTAATATCCCGTCAATACGCATCAGATGAAACTCCAGGTCATGCCCCTTGGCGACATCCATAAATAACATAGGCCAGGATATCATGACGATAATAAGCACTAACGTTGCTGCACATATACCATTGTTGATTTTTTCTTTATTCTTTGATAAATTACCCATACTGTATATATTTAAGAATACTGTCTTTTCAAATATTCAAAAGATGTTTCAATTATTGCGTGACAATCTTCTCGTATGCAAAGGACTTGATAAAACCAGATATACCAGTCCTAATAAAACTGAGACTAAGGATATATATTTAGCGATTTTCCACCATAAGGGTTCCCGCATGTAAACATGAATTATTCCGGTATAATCAGCAGGTAACAATACGCCAACAGTTCTGTTGGCACCATCATGTATCTCAAACACTTTTGAAGGATCCGCAACATCATGAGCATAAAAATACTTATAATTAAACACCGGAAGCTGTATCCATCCATACTCAGGTCCGGTTACACATGCGATCAAAAAGTCATTATGCTCCCTCGATAAGACCTCCATGCTAACCATACCCTCAGTACTGATTTCAAGCGGCAGATCATCTATTGTTACATGCTCCAGAACAAAGTCCATTGCATAGTATTCCCATCTTCCTATATCTTCCTCAGTCTTGTAATCAGTTTTAAATTCATACTTTTCATTATAAACACTTAGATTTGCAACATTGAACACACCCATGATACAGACAGCTGCCATAGTTATCACAATTATTCGGTTACCTTTTATTGTATCAGTTGTACCTAACTTTTCATACAAACCAACAAACAGGTCACCCGCAAGAAGTGTTATAAACAGGATGGCAAACGCCAGATATCTCATGGGATATTCTATGGCCGTAAGGATCTTTCCGAAAGGAACATTATATTCTATAAAATCCCACGGAAATACATGCATAGCCATGAATATCATCACAGTCGCACATATCATTTCAAAAAGTATACGTCTGTGATGTCTGAAGTAAGATTTCTTTACAATGGAGAATACAAAATATATGATCGCACATATCAATACTGCCATAAGAGCAATACCTGGTGTTTTCTGGATTTTGACCTCCCCTATGTCAAGATGAAACGGATCAGCAAAGAAAGCAAATAGATCCGACAAATGAATACCTACTTTTTGGATACTCATATCATCATTTGAAGCCAGCTCAATATCAGACGTCAGATAATAGTCAAGGAAAGGAATAATAAAGAATGCTGCCATAAGTGCCGCCATAATACCCGCAGCCGAAAAATCTATAAATCTGGCAAAGCGCTCTCCCTTTTTACAAAACAGAAAAAGACAAATAATGCAGACCGGAATCAGTACAAATATCATCATACTTGTTGTCAACGTATGAGAACATATTACAGAAGTAACCACAAATGCAAGGATCACAGCTGCGCGAAATCTCTTATTACGATCTTCACCAGTCAGGATAAGATACACCGTAGCCGCAACTGCCGGAAAGAAAACAATCGCTATCGTCTCACCAATCGCAGCTCTGACATATTCATCTACGAGTCGATATGCCGCCGTAGAATACAATACCGAACACAGAAATGCAACGGTCTTATTCTTAAATATTGTTCTGAATGAATAGTAAGAAATAATAACGGTTGCAGAATTAACGAATACAATAAACGCTCTATAAGCATTGATCACGGAAAAGCCCGCTATCCGAAACAACGCCCCAATATATAAGAATATATCACCATAAAGGATCGATACCGGATATCCATAACCATCCAACCATTTCGATTGTATCCTTACAGGAAAGTTAGTCAATGACAGATCACTAAATAACCCCTCGATACGCATCAAATGAAAATCCAGGTCATGTCCCGTTGCAACATCCATAAATAATACAGGGTATGAAATGCAAACTATCAGTAATACCAATGTAACCAACTGCCACGTTTTTTTATCCATGATACTCACCATTATACCTTATCAGTGCAACATCATTTACGCCCTCAACGGCACGTACCTTTTCGGCAAGACCGTCATCCTTTTTCATATCTATCTGGATCGTCATTTCCGTGACATCATCTCTCATGATGCAGCTTTTTTCCGAATAAACATATGACTTCAACACATCAAGTACTGCGTCCTTAGCCTTTTCACCCGCAAAATGAACTACCATGACATATGCGCCGGAATTCTCCTTCATCCTGCTCATCCCGATTATTATGACAAGCATCACCAGCATACCGACGGCAGCAAGTATGTACATGCTCGCCCCTATCGTAATACCCTCTGTTATTGCCCAGAACAGATACATGATATCAAGCGGTTCCTTGATCGCAGTCCTGTACCTTACGATCGAGAGAGCACCGACCATACCGAGCGAGATCACGATGTTGGTGCTGATAGCCAGCGTCACCATGCATGTGAGCGCCGTCATACCGATCAGAGTCACTCCAAAGTATCTGCTGTAGACCACTCCCGCAAAAAACCGTTTATATATCCTGTAAATTATATATCCGATCACAAGCGCAACACACATATCGACCATTATCGTCACAAACGTGCTGGCAGATATCGACTGGCTGTAGATCGGAGATTCCAGTACGGATTTTTTGATCATATCCTTAACGCTCATTTTTAATACCCTTCCTTTATCATCCTTTTGGCATCGACGCACATAACATATTTTGACGCAGCTATGCGGCTTCCCTCATCAGGAAGTATGTTATGAAAAATATCCGGCAGAAACTCCGTGTACTTCACTTCCATTATCAGCATATCCTGTCCCATGACAGCATATGCAGGGGCATTATCGCAGAAAAAATCATAACCGTCAAACACAGCCCTTATGTTCATATCAAATGTGATCCGCACAGACCCCGCATCATATACGAGCGGTACCCGGTCATAATCAACGATAACCTCCGGCGCCAGGAGCCTTAGCCGACAGTCAGCTGCAAATTCCCTTGCCGCCGTCTCGGGCCGCTTTAACAGAAAATCCGTCCGACCGTTCATTATCATATCATATTCACTTCGTGTGAGTGCGGCGGATTCTTTTCGGATATAGGCGCCTTCCTTGATCTTTTTTTCCAGAGATATATACCCGTCATCCAGGTTGTAGATCCTGATCCTGTATTTGCTGCGCGAAGACACCCCGCTCTCCTTCTCTTCATACGAACTATGAGCCGGGTCGTCAAAATACAGGCTTCGCACAAAATAACAGCCTGAAGGGGCATGCTCATCGGGGTGTGCAAATTCAAGAAGCCGGGACATACAGCCGTCCATATCCCGCCTGTTCATCATGTATTTGAGTTCGTGCCTGTAGACCTTCTCATTCTCCATTCAGGTATCTTTCCTTATGTTCATCGAGATATTGCCACCTGTTATTGAAAAAGCTTCGTAAAACGTCTGTCTTCGCATCAAATACTGCAGCCGCTTCATCAGCCGAACAGTTTGTATATCTCATCTTATCGAGTATCATCTGCTGTCTCATCATATCATGCAGTTCGTCGATCAGCGCGAGTACCTTATCCTTTCTGAACTCATCTGCACTCATCTCATCGATCTTATCGACCAGATCCTGTCTGAAATTCTCATCATCATTCGAATACTTAACAAACGGATAGTAATACTCAAGCATGAATTCAAAAACATCATAATCGGGATTGACCATGGCAAAAGAATTCATGTCGAATATCACAGGGCGAAGCTTGCCGTCTCCGTATCCACCACCCTCATCCGAGATAGTCCTCCAGAACCTTACATTATAATCGGGCCAGTCACCGTCATGTGCTACGATTATATTGGACGCATAATACTCCAGAAGGCTTTCACGGTTGAAGTTGTCCTCATTCCATTCATCATCCGAAGTGATCTCCTCCTTGTCGATGAACTCAACGTCATCCTTTTGCACACCGTATCTGTCAGATACCAGGCTCCTGTCAAAACGCTCCTTCAGCCAGTAGAAGCCCCAGTACTCACCGTTTACAAAGAGACAACATGGTACACTTCGCGCGGTAAGGCATCCGCTGTCCGCCATACACCTGTCCATTATGACATCCATCATCTTGGAGTCTGTATCCTGGCCGCATTTATCAAGAGCCAGAGAATGGACCACAAACCCCGTCCCCCCGGTCCAAAAGGTTTGCTGATAGTGATCGTCATAGGCTTCGCGGAATATAACGGCAAAGCTCTTCTGGGCATCCCATCTTGATGACAGTCCCTTGATCCGAAGGCCTGCAGATGTATCGAGCACCGGTTTGTGAGTCTCATCAAATATCCCGATGGTAACTTCTCTCTCGGAAGTGCGACCCCTTCGGGTAAAATTGGCATTGCTCTTCTCATACTCATCGGGCATGCCCGCTTCAACAAACTCGTCATAATCCTTCCCGAGGACCATTATACCGTTCTCATGCGAAAACAGGACATCGGGGTCTCCGTTAACGGTCACGACGCTCATACCCGAATAGGCATCCTTCTTATCATATCCGATAAAATACGTAAACGTTGAGATATCCGTATACTTCCCGAGCCAGTCGCGTGCTGCGGCACGAACAACGGTACATTTATCCACCGGAAAATCCGGGAGAGCGGCGCTGCCGTCCGAATAATGCTCGGATACTTCCGATATCGCGGAATAGACATTCTCATCCTGCGACCGGTCATATATATGAACTGGACCTTCATACAGAATACCATTTGTCCTCGGATCTGTTCCGTCGACGGTATAATAGATTTTCCTGCCCCAGTTCGATGATGAAAGCGCAAGTTCAAGATCGTCTTCATAAAAGCCGGATTCATATGATGCCATAACCCCGCCTTCGGCAACCGGCTCAACATCAGAACCATCGGCATTCGAGTAACCTGGTGTAGGTGTTTTGATCCCCCATTTTAAGGATCCTTCTGTCTGTCTCGAGTAGGTCGTATCATACTTTAAGGCCGGGATCTCCACATGATCAACATAGCGGTTTGAGGTATCGAGCAGACTGAGTCTGCATCCGTCTGAAGAAAGAGTAAAACCGGGATCGAAAAAACAGAAAGACCCCGGTGCCAGAACGGTTCCTTCCGGGATCACATACTTATCGGATTTCAGATCTTCCGATCCGGTCAGTATATAGCCCGAAATATCAACGATCTCATCCGTAGGGTTATTGAGCTCTACCCAGTCGGGATAACCGCCGTTTTCATCCATACAACAGGCAACATTTGACGTGCACACTTCGTTGATCAGTAC
>JBGUNV010000001.1:0-17393 GCA_045117595.1 Lachnospiraceae bacterium | reverse complement strand
ATGCCGTATTGGGAATGAACGAAATGATACTGCGTGAATCGAAGGAAGAAGACATACGGGATTATGCCGTAAATATTCGATCATCGGGCAGAAATCTTCTCGGACTCATCAACTCCATTCTTGATTTTTCCAAGATAGAAGAAGGTAAGATGGAGATAATCCCGGTCAGATATGATACGGTATCCCTTATTGATAATATGATCAATTCGGTATCCGCAAGAGCTGCGGAAAAGGGACTTGCCCTTAATGCACACATTGACCCGAGTCTTCCTTCGGTTCTGTTCGGAGATGATATGCGGGTGCTGCAGATCGCGGTCAATCTTCTGACCAACGCCGTGAAATATACCCGGGAAGGTGCGGTGGATCTGTTTGTTGATGCAGAGGACATAAAAGAGGATATCTTAAGTCTTCGTGTCTGTGTAAAGGATACAGGTATCGGGATAAAGCAGGAGGATATCGGGAGGATGACGGAGTCGTTCACGCGGCTTGAGGAAACCCGGAACCGTGATATCGAAGGTACCGGGCTTGGAATGACGATCGTTAACAGACTCCTGGAAATGATGGATTCGCATCTTGAGATCGCATCGGTGTACGGTGAAGGATCTACCTTCACTTTTGCAGTGGATCAGACAATAATAGATCCGGAGCCCGTCGGCGATTATGAAAAACGGGAAAGACCCGCAGCGGAAAGTGAAGAGGAAACCACGCACCTGTATGCACCGGATGCGAAGATACTCGTAGTTGATGACAGCAATATGAACCTTATTGTCATAAAGAGTCTTCTGAAACTTAACGGTATAAAACCCGAGCTTGCATATTCGGGACAGGATGCGCTTACCAGACTTCGTGAAGAAAAGTTCGATGTTGTCCTGCTCGATCACATGATGCCGGAGATGGACGGAGTGGAAACACTGAAAAGGGCCCGTGAGGAAAATCTTATACCGGAGGGCTGTTTCGTGGTTGTCCTTACCGCCAATGCAGTTGTTGGTGCCAGGGAAGAATACCTCAAAGCCGGGTTTGATGATTATCTGTCCAAGCCGGTCGATGTAAAGGCCATGGAAGACGTTCTCGCCCATCTTCTGCCCGCAGAAAAGGTTTCGAGAATACATTAAGACAGATTGACTTGAAGGAAGGAGGATCATATGTCCAGTTGGGTTATAGTGGTTGATGATGATGTTACCAATCTTAAAACTGCCGGCCGGATACTGTCCGCTAACAACATGAGGGTAACTGCCGTCAGGTCGGGACAAAGCCTCCTGGATTATGTGCGCAAAAACGGAGCTCCGGATCTGATACTTCTGGATATCCGTATGCCTGAAATGGACGGATTCGAGACATATAAGAAGTTCCGTGAACTCGAGCAGGAAATGGAAGTGCCGCAAACTCCGATAGTCATGCTCACGGCTGACGAGGACAGGGCAAACGAAAGCCGCGGTCTGGAACTGGGGGTCAGCGACTACATCAGGAAACCTTTCGATCCCGATGTGCTTGTGCGCCGTGTCGATAATATCGTCAAAACGAGCGACAGGATGAAACGGTTTGAAGAAGAGGCGACCATAGACAAACTGACCGGATTCTATAACAAATACACGGCTAACGAGCATATGATCGATCTGTGCCTTCAGAAATCGGGTGCACTCATGATCATGGATCTGGATTCATTCAAGCTTGTAAACGATATTTACGGTCATGACATGGGCGACAGAGTACTGTCGGCGTTTTCGGATATTGTAAGAGATAACATGATGTTTCCTGCCACGTTCGGAAGGATCGGAGGAGACGAGTTCCTTATCTTCGCCGAGAACATGAAGGATGAGAAGGAGATAGCCAAATATTCCGAAGCCATCAATCTGCATCTTCGGGAGGAAGCATGCAAAATGATGGGCGATGATATGAGTATCCCGCTCGGAGCTTCTATCGGTGCGGTATTCGTTCCGGAACAGGGCAATGGATTCAACGAGCTTTTCAGACTGTGTGACAGGGCACTGTATACGATCAAGAACAACGGGAAACACGGGTATTCCCTGTACATTGAAGAAGACGCCGCTTCTTCGATCCCGACCGATATCAGTCTGGCAATGCTCACCACTATTCTTGAGGAGCGCAGCATACCCCAGAATGCAATGTGGATGGGTAAGGAGGCGTTCGGCAACGTATACAGATATATGATCCGTTATATGGACCGATACCGCGGGACTGCATACAAGATGCTTTTTACGGCAAAATTCATTCCAACAGACCTGTCACAGTCCGAGAAGGAAAAGATAATGGTGAGCCTTCGCGAACTGTTACAGGAATCACTTAGAAACAGCGATATCATGATGCAGATCGGGGATAATCATTTCTTCCTGATGCTCCCGGAGATAAGTGACTACAACGTTTCCCGTGTCACAAAGCGTGTCATGGAATCCTGGAAACGAAACAGGTACAGCGGCCTTGTTGATCTTGAGGTCGAAACCGAAAGCACCAATTCCGAGATGCATGACAGTATTCCCGAGCCGGGGAGCGAAACGCAGGTTGTGATCGCAACAGATGATCTGGGCGACCTTGAGTATATATACAGTGCACTGTCCGAAAAAGGGATCGGGGCGGTAAAGGTTTCAAGCGGTCAGGAACTGCTGGATTATCTGTCGAAAGATCTTCCCGCACTTATTATCCTTGCTGCCGATATGCAACCTGCAGACGGTATGGATACGATCATAAGGATACGTAAACGCGGAGGGGCCACAAGACGCATACCTATAGTGCTGATCGCTGATGATGATCCGTTTGTGGAGCAGCGCGCACTCGAACTTGGTGTAACCGATTTTATCAGTATGCCTTTATCCAAAGATAAACTGTTTGTACGTATCAACAACATACTTGCCCTGTCATTCCTTCGAAATCATCTCAATCAGGAGGTGGAGAAGAAGGCGGAGGAAAATGAGAAGCTCTCCATTCATATCATCAAGGCACTCGCATTTGCCATTGATGCGAAGGATAAATATACGAACGGCCATTCGAGCCGTGTTGCGGAATATTCCAGGGAGATAGCCGCCAGATACGGATATACGGAAAAGGAACAGAATGAGATATATATTGCAGGGCTGCTGCATGACGTCGGTAAGATCGGAATCCCGGATGCCATCATCAATAAGAACGGCAAACTGACGGAAGAAGAATACGAACAGATCAAGGAACATACTGTTATAGGAACACGGATACTTGATACCATCACGGAACTTCACAACTTGAGCAACGGTGCCAGGTGGCATCACGAACGCTATGACGGAAAAGGTTATCCCGACGGTCTGAGTACCACGGACATTCCGGAAATAGCCAGGATAATATCGGTTGCCGATGCATATGATGCCATGACGAGTAACCGCAGTTACAGGCCGCTTCTGTCGCAGGACAAGGCAAGGGAAGAAATTGAAAGATGTTCCAGAACACAGTTTGATCCCGTATTTGCGGATATTATGATCCGGATAATCGATGAGGATGCCGATTACAGTCTGAGGGAAAGGTAAATGGAAAAAAACACTGACAATAATACTTCGGACAGAACAGTGGAAAGACAAAGCGGTCCGGATCTTGTAAGGTCACTTGCCTGCTTTTTTGTGGTAGGCGCCCATTTTTATCTGAACATGGGATATTATAATGAACCGATGCAGGGAGGCAGAATGTTTACGATGACTGCCTTCAGGTGGCTGTTCGTTACGGCAGTTCCTCTGTTTTTCATGCTGACCGGATATTTTATGAAGAACAGGACTTTCGGATCGAAGCATTACAGGGGGATCATACCGCTGCTTATATCATATATAGTGATATCAACCGGCAAGATGATACTCTATAACAGACTCTTTGGTAAGATGTACGGAATAAAGGAGATGTTCATAAATCTCGGCAATTATCAGATCGCGTGGTATATGGGACTATATATCTGCGTCTTTTTGCTTGTCCCGTTTCTGAATAAAGCCTGGTACGCCCTTTCGGAAACCGAGCAGAATGCTCTTCTGATCACCCTGGTATTTCTGTGTGCCGTTTACCCGGTTTTCAGATATATTGCCCCTTCATATTTTACGGGGATATATCCCGTTCTGTTCTATTTTCTCGGTATCGCGGTGTCTGACAGAAAATGGCATGTTAACAGGATGGTGCTGCTTGCGGTACTGATCGTAACGGTTATCCTCGAAGCGTTCATAAGCATGAATTTCACTTCAACCGGAGTGTTTGACTGGAACCTTATATCAACGGCTGACGGAACATACGGAACGCTTTTCATATCCATATGTACGGTATGTATTTTCCTGATGCTGTATGATCTGAATGTCAGGGGAAAAGTTGTAAGGAATGTACTTGCTTCCATAAGCAGGGTATCGTTTGAGATATATCTGTTCGCAGGGGCGTTTGATGCGCTGATCTACGGATATGCCAAGAGATACTTAACGGGACCGCAGGAAGCCTTCTGGTGGTTCTTCGTAACGGTCCCGCTGAGTTTTATATGTGCTTATGTTTCTTCTGTGATATTCCGTTTTATCGTATCACATATTCAGAGTCTTATTTTACGACGGTAGTTCCGTTTGCAAGATCTATGCCGTTCGCATCACAGTTCCTTCTGTGAAACTGTGCCATGAGCCTTGCGTCGCAATGGCTTGCATGCTCGATCTTCAGGTCGAACATCTCGCTGGTGGCCTTGAATGCCTTGTGTTCATCACGAAGCTGTCTGGCAAGCCAGTCATTGTTCTTATCATCCTTCAGGACGGAACTTCTCTTGTCCCCCATATCCCGGCTGACACTTGTGATATCCTTATGAGGTCTGTAATTTGTAAAACCCTGTTTGCGAACGGGCGCAGATACCGGTCTGGTTCTGGAAACAATGGTACCGTCCGGATCACCGTTTTTCTTGATTTTCCTGAGGACTGCAAATACCGCGATCAGTACTATGACAGTCGATAACACGTTAGCCATATCGTTTACCTTGTGGTTTCGGCAAGAGCCGTGATGGCGCCTGCAAGGTTTGCAAGATCGGACGGAACGATGACCTTCGTAGCCTGACCGTCGGCCATCTTGGCAACCGCATCAAATGACTGAAGGGTAATATACTGCTGAGTGGGATTGGCCTCATTTATGAGCCTGATACCCTCGGCCTTGGCACGCTGTACGGCAAGCAATGCTTCCGCTTCACCTTCGGCCTCACGTATACGCTGTTCCTTAACGGCTTCGGCACGAAGTATGGCGGCCTGTTTTTCACCTTCGGCAAGCGTGATGGCAGACTGTTTCTTACCTTCGGCAGTAAGGATCGCTTCACGTTTTTCACGCTCGGCACGCATCTGTTTTTCCATCGCATCCTGAATGGACTGGGGAGGCATGATATTCTTGACCTCTACACGGCTTACCTTGATACCCCATTTATCAGTAGCTTCATCAAGTATCACGGTGATCTGTGAGTTGATATCATCACGGCTCGTGAGAGTCTCATCAAGTGTCATGCTGCCGATGATGTTACGAAGCGTTGTGGCAGAAAGGTTCTCTATTGCCGCAATGGGACGTTCAACACCGTATGTGAAAAGCTTGGCATCAAATACGGAGAAGAATACTACCGAGTCAACCATCATCGTTACATTATCCTTGGTTATGACCGGTTGCGGTTCAAAGTCCGCCACCTGTTCCTTCAGCGATACCTTCTTGACTATCCTGAAGAAGAACGGAACCTTCAGGTGAAGGCCTGCAGCCCAGGTGCTGTGATATTTACCGAGAAATTCAACAACCCATGCGTTTGCCTGTGGAACGATACAGATGATCCTGATGCACATGATGATCAGTAACGCAAAAACTATAAGAAGAAAGATCAAACCCGCCATAATATATACTCCTTTCAATATACAAATATAGTGTATTATATCACATTTTGATAATTTGCCAACTTGCGGCGATTCTTGTCATTGAGGGGCAGATATGGTAAAATCTGCCTCATGAAGAAACTTCTGTTCGTGTATAATCCGAGAGCCGGAAAAGGCAATATTGATAACCATCTCGGAGCGATAGTTGATACATTTACGAAAAGCGGATACATGGTTACGATCTATCCGACACAGTGTCAGGGTGACGGTGAGGTTTTTACCAGAAACTGTGCGAAAAAATTTGACAGGATAGTATGTGCCGGCGGTGACGGAACTCTTGATGAGATAGTGACCGGGGTGATGTCTGAAGGCATCGGTATCCCGATCGGCTATATACCGACAGGTTCCACCAATGATTTCGCAAGAAGCATAGGTCTGCCGCGAACCGTAAAGAGGGCGGCGGTAAGGGCTGCGGGCGACCGGCTTTTCAAATGCGATATAGGAAAGTTCAATTCGAGGTATTTTGTATATGTTGCAGCATTCGGACTGTTTACCGATGTAACATATGAGACCGATCAGGGACTCAAGAATATCTTCGGATATTCGGCATATCTTGCCGAGGCAGTCAAAAGGCTGCCGGGTGCAAGGTCGATACCTCTTCGGATAACGTATGACGAAAATGTGATAAAGGATAATTTTATCGTGGGGCTTATCACCAATTCGGATTCCGTAGGCGGGATGAAGGCGATACCGGGTCCCGATGTCAAGCTTGATGACGGGATATTTGAAGTGATGCTGATCAGGTCTCCCGATAATATATTTGATTTCAACATGATCCCACCGGCAATACTTGACCGACGCGTCAGATCGGAGAATGTGATATGCTTCAAATGTTCCAGACTGCTGGTCGAATCCGATGAGCCGATACCGTGGAATCTCGACGGTGAATTCGGCGGCATGGTGGATCATGCGGAAATTGAAAACATACATGAAGCAGCGGAGTTTGTCATATGACGGGACTGGTTCTTGAAGGCGGTGCGATGCGGGGGATATTTACCGCAGGAGTGCTCGATTATTTTCTTGAAAACGACATAAGATTTGATAATGTCATCGGAGTCAGTGCCGGGGCATGTTTCGGCTGTAATTATGTGTCCGGCCAGATCGGAAGGACTATCCGTTATAACATGCAATATGCAAGAGACAAGAGGTATTGCAGCATTTCATCCCTGATCAGGACAGGTGATATTTTCGGAGCGCAGTTTTGTTACCATACGCTGCCTTCGGAACTTGACAGGTTTGATGAGGAAGCGTTTGTTGCTTCATCTATACCGTTTTATGTGGTAGTAACGGATGTCGAGACAGGAGAGGCGGGATATCACCGCATGATCGATGCGAGTTATGAGGAGCTTGAGTGGATGAGGGCAAGCGCATCAATGCCTCTTGTGTCAAATATCGTCAGCATCAGAGGAGGCAGATATCTTGACGGCGGTGTGAGTGATTCGATACCTCTTAAGGCATCGGAAGCACTCGGATGCACCAGGAATGTCACAATACTTACAAAGCCCAGAGGATATCGCAAAAGTCCTGATAAAACAATGCCGATCGTTAGATTCAAATACAGAAAATATCCGAAGCTGGTACATGCGATGGAGATCAGACACGTCGTATATAATGAACAGCTCGATCATGTTTTCAGGCAGGAAAAGGCCGGTGTGAATTTTGTCATATGTCCGAAGTCGCCGCTTCCGCTCGGACATATATGCCATGACCCTCTCGTTATGAGAGAGACATATGATATCGGAAGAAGCGAAGCGCGGGAACTGATGCCGGCGCTGGAACGTTTTCTTGAACAGGAGCAGTTGGGCAGTAATGCATAATATCGCTTTTTTTCTAGGTGAATTACAGCTTGACAGTCAGCGCAAAGTCCTTGAAGGGATATGGGAAGCAGCAAGATCGGACGGCAACAATATTGTGGTCTATTGTCTTACGCTGTCTTCCGATGATGAGTTCAATGAAGGCGAATCCGCTGCCATGCTGTACGATGATTTCTCGATATATGACGGATTTATAATATATGCGGAGAGCATATATTCGGAGAAGATAAGAGAAGTTGTCATCAACAAGATAAGAGAGCAGAACAAACCATGTGCATCCATTGACTTCCCGCTTGAGGGAATGATAAATGTCAGCAGTGACAACGAGACTGCAATGCGGGTTCTGTCAAGACACCTCATAGACGTGCATAAGATCAGGACCGTCAACTTTATCGGAGGTCCGGAAGATTCCATCGATGCGGTGATAAGAAAGCGCGTTTTTATTGAGGAAATGGAAAAGTCCGGGCTGAAATTTGAGGATGACAGATATTTCGTCGGAGACTACTATGCCAGAAGCGGAAGGGCTGCCATCAGATATTTTGAGGAACGCGGCCTGCTTGAGGCGGATGCCTATGTATGCGCCAACGATCAGATGGCCCTTGGAGCATTCTATGCATTGTCGGACAGAGGGATAAGGGTTCCTGATGATACGATCCTGTCCGGATACGATAATATTTTTGAAGCCGCAAATCACTATCCGCGGATCACGACCGTTAACCGGTTTGAGGAGAAGGTCGGAGAGGCTGCATATAAGAATGTGATCCGCGCTATCGAAGGCTTAAGGTATGAAGATCCGGTCATTCCTTCCGAATCCGTATATGCCGAAAGCTGTGGATGTTCCGAGATACGGCCGGTCAATCACCGGGTCGTTGTAAACCGGTATTCGCGTAACAAACTCCGTGAGGCCAGATATGCCGAGATGATCAGCGAACTGTCGGTAGAACTTACCAACGCAAGATCCACCGACGATATATGTACAGCGCTGCGGCCTCGCATACCGGAACTTGGCGGGGATGCGTTTGTGGTACTTATGTTTGAGGAAAATGAGATCGAGGATCCTTCCGACAAGCCATGCAGCGGTATTGATTACAGTGGCGGCAAATACAAGTCCGTAACAAGCGAGAATATCGATGAACGTCATCCGAGGTTTGGCGCAGATGACGGCGGCAATCTGTATATAATCTATTCGCTGCATTACAGGGAACGTTTTTACGGTCTTGCTTCAATACGCAATTCAACCATGCCTTTGTTTTCCGAGTTCTACAGAGTGCTCATGATGACGTTGTCAACTGCACTTGAGCAGGTTGCCAATGTACAGAAAATGCAGAAGATGATCAGGACCCTTGATGAGATGTGGGTGTTCGATCCGATGACTCATGTATATAACCGTGCCGGATTCTTTAAATTCTCGGAAAAGATATTGAAGGAAGCACGGGAAACCGGGGAGGACATGTTCTTCCTGTTCATAGATCTTGACGGTCTCAAGAATGTAAACGATGCATTCGGGCATGAGACCGGCGACAAGATGATATGTGATATGGCCGATGTCCTGCGCAAGACAAGGGATAAGGAAGAACTGCTCATGCGTTACGGCGGAGATGAGTTTGTTGTCTTCGGTAAGGGGATATCCGATAAGGATGTTGAGCATGAGATAGAGACCATACGAAGGGCCATGAAGGATATCAATGCGGCAGGTGACAGGAAATACATACTTGATGCGAGTATCGGGTACCACATGGTGCCGTTTGACAATGAGAAACCGCTCAGTGCGCTGATAGAACTTGCGGATCAGGAGATGTACAAGGAAAAGAGAGCAAAGCATAAGAGGTGACGTGGTCACCTCTTTCTTATTTCTATACTTCCACCGTTTGACAGATCCTTTCCGTCAAGAAGAAGCAGTTTTTCTGCAAGGAGTTTTGAAAATCCGGCGAAGATGGTGCACATTGTGATCAGATCCGCCGTGTCCGTTGCACTTTCTTCGATGATATCCTGATGGTCGAGGATCGGCCCTGCCACGAGCCTTATCTGTTTCAGGAAATACCGGATCGATGAAGCATGTCTGTCCACATAACGTTCGTAAATATGCTTTACATCCTCTCCCGGAATGTTCATCGGGATTATGCGGCTTATTACCGCGATGGGAAGTATCTGTTTCATTGTGCAGATCATTACAAGATATGCAATATGTTCCCTGTAGTATTTCTTTTTGACGGGTTCGGGCATGATCTTGGTGCGTACGTAATTATTGATCGTTGCAGCCGTGATTATCTGTTCGTCCTTGAGTTCGGGAGGCAGATAATCAAGATATTCCTTGAGCAGAATGATCACCTGCTCCATGTACAGTCCTATATCAGGTATGTCATTCCATGACGGAAGCTTGAATTCTTCCAGATATTTTTCCCACCGGCGGAGTTTTCCCGCCACAAGATCCTTGTCAAAATTCATTCCGGTATGTTCCTTTCGTATCAAGAACCATACAGCAAAGCGTGTATGTAATATCAGCATTATATCATTTGCATAACAAGATTTCATCAGTTTTTTTCTATTGACATAGTCAGGCACACTTGTTAATCTAATATAGTAAATTAGATAGCAGGGCCCATGGGCCGCAGTTATGGAGGAAATATGAGTAATTACGTTATCATGTCGGATACCGGTTGTGATATTGAATTTGATACACTCAGGGAATGGGGAGTCGGATTTCGCGGACTGACGTTCCACTTCGAGGGAGATGAGGAACATGGCGAAGGAGATATGTCCAAGAGCGAGTTCTACTCGAGGATGCGTGCCGGTGAAGTGAGCAAGACGAGCGCGGTCAATTCACAGAATTTCAGGGAACTGTTTGAGGAAGCATTAAAGCAGGGAATGGATATACTGTATCTCGGATTCTCCTCGGGTATCTCAGCTACATCGAACTCTGCCCAGATGGCAGCCAGTGAACTTGCGGATGAATATCCCGAACGCAGGATAATAGCGATAGACACACTCGCAGCATCAGCCGGACAGGGCCTGATACTGTACTATGCGGTGGAGAAGAAGAACAGCGGTGCCGATATTGATGAAGTGGCTGATTATGTCAGGCAGATGATACCCAGGCTGGCACACTGGTTCACGGTTGAGGATCTGGTATATCTGAAACGTGGCGGAAGAGTCAGTGCCGCAGCGGCATTTGCGGGCGGAGTGCTCGGTATCAAGCCGGTATTGCATGTTGACGATGAAGGACGCCTTATCAACATGATGAAGGTAAGAGGACGTGAGCAGTCGCTCAAGACGATAGCAAAGAAGTATATGGAGACTGCCGAAGATCCGAAGGGTATATATTTTATCTCGCACGGTGACTGCCTCGATGATGCAAAGCTTCTTGAGAGCATGATCGTTGCCGAAGGCGGGAGTGAATGTGCGCTTATCACCGAGATCGGTATGATAATAGGTTCTCATGCGGGACCGGGAACCATTGCATTATTCTTCCTTGCGAGCGGCAGGTAGATTCTCGTCCGGAGTGACTGAAAAGAACCGCTTTGCCAGATATACAGCCGGAGGAACCGAAAGGATATAGGACAGAGGCTGGGCTTCCTGAACTCCGGCAAGACCGCGCAGAGCGGGCAATATAATCAATGTGGGAATAAGGATCACACCCCCGCGAAGTGCCGAGAGCACGGTCGCGGGGATTTTTTTTCCGCTTGACTGCATGAGCATTTCCGTGATCATGACTATCGGCATGAACAGCTGGGAAATGCATTGCAGACGCAGTGCTCTTGTACCTATGGCAATGACGTCGGGATCATCCCTGAATATGCGGATGAGTCCTCCCGAAAATATCATCGCAAAAACCGTCAGAACAGCAAGTACTATCATAGCAAGAAAAAGGGTAAACCTGTAGGCCTCACGCTGGCGCGCATATTTTCCGGCACCGTAGTTGAAAGCACACACGGGCTGGAATCCCTGCCCGATACCGAGAGATATGGCAAAAAGGAAAAAGGCGACTCTTGTGACGATCGTCATCGCTGATACACCCGCATCCCCGGCAAATTCCGCCGCTTTGAAATTGACGAGTATGGTCGTGGCACTTCCGAGTCCCTGACGAAGAAGGGACGGGAAGCCGATCTCAATGATCTCGATAAGGGTACCGATCCCCGGTGAGATATTTGCAAAGGAGAGCTTTGACTGTGTCCTGCCTGCAAGAAACATGTACAGAAGAAGCATGAAACTTATGACCTGGGATATCGCTGTTGAAAGCCCTGCACC
The DNA here is from genome assembly GCA_045117595.1 of Lachnospiraceae bacterium. Taxonomy (GTDB): domain Bacteria; phylum Bacillota; class Clostridia; order Lachnospirales; family Lachnospiraceae; genus UBA2868. The sequence continues at coordinate 5,452 of JBGUNV010000001.1, read as the reverse complement.
GGCGATACCCATGTGAAGGCCGAATATGAACAGTGCGTCCCCGCCTATGTTAAGGATCCCGCCGGTAAGAAGCCCGATCATACCGAGGCTCGCTTTTCCTTCGTATCTGAGCATGTTGTTCAGTGTGAAACTTGATGTACAGAACGGGGCGACGAACATGATGTTGTTCAGATACGCCTTGGCATGAGGGGCGATCGTTTCCGTGCTTCCGAGTATCCTGATAAGATCATCTTCAAAAATGAATCCGAGGATCGCTATCATTATCCCGCATGTAAATGAAGCGGCAAAACCGGTGGACGCGACTATGCTCGCCATCCTGCCGTCCTTTTCTCCGAGCTTTCTTGACAGAAGGCTTCCGGATCCCTGTCCGAACATGAACCCGAAGGCCTGCATGATCGCCATAAAACCGAACACCACCCCGACAGCTCCGCTCTGGGATGTACCGAGAGTCCCCACAAAAGCGGTATCCACAAGATTGTAGATAGTCGTTACCATCATGGACAGTATGGTGGGGATAGCGAGGGTTATGATCAGCTTGGGGATGGGGACCATCGTCATGCGCTCATATTGTTTTCTTGCCGAATCGTTTGAATTACCCATGACAGATATTATACCACAATAGTATCTGTGTTATAATATTCGTCATGAATACCACACTGTGCTATATCAGAAATGAGAATAACGAATACCTTCTGATTCACCGGGTTAAAAAAGATGATGATCTTAATGCCGGTAAGTGGATAGGGGTAGGAGGTAAGTTCGAAGAAGGTGAGTCGGCGGATGAATGCATGCTCCGTGAGGTATACGAAGAGACCGGGCTTACCGTGACCGCTTATCATCTGCACGGCCTTATAAAGTTTGTATCGGATACATGGGAAGATGAGGATATGTATCTGTATTCGGCAACGCAGTTTACGGGAACGCTGAAGGCGGAGTGCGATGAGGGATTGCTGGAGTGGGTTCCCGCAGGATCGGTATTATCCCTTCCGACATGGGAGGGTGACAGGTACTTTGTCGGACCGCTCATTGAAGGAAGAGACCGGATAGATATGATCGTTGAATATGAGGGTGACAGACTCGTTCGATGTGAGGATCTTAAAGCCGGTGTTAAGACACTGAAGTCTTCAGTCATATCGTGTTCCCATGGATTTTCCACGAGAGTCGGCGGGGTCAGTGACGGTATGTTCGAATCGCTGAATCTGGGGATGAACAGGGGTGATGAGCCTGCAAGGGTTAAGGAAAACTGGAGGAGATTTCTGGAGTCGGCCGGGATATACCGCAGGGAATTTGTCTGCGGCAACCAGGTTCATGAGAATAAGATCCATATAGCCGATGAGTCGGATCTTCGACCGGCATACGGAAAGGGTGAGATCAACGTTTGTGACGGCTTTGTGACCGGATGTAAAAATGTTCCGCTTGCGATCTTTACGGCAGATTGTGTTCCGGTACTTATGCAGGATGAGGCTGCCGGAGTTATAGGTGCCGTGCACTGCGGGTGGAGGAGTACCGTGGCGGATATCGCAAAGAATGCGATCGATGCATTTGTATCACTCGGATCGCATCCGGAGGATATATGTATTGCGATAGGCCCGGCCATAGACAAATGCTGCTTTGAAGTCGGCAGGGAAGTTATAGATGCGGTGGAAAACCTTATCGGGGATGAAGCCCCGGCATTTTACGACAGGAGAGAAGATAATGATAAATACATGCTGGATCTTCGCGGTGTAGTAAGATACAGGTTTATTATGACAGGTGTACGTCCGGATAATATCGATATCGTCGGAGGATGTACGATGTGTGAGGCGGAATTATACTATTCTCACAGAGGAACAAAAGGAAACAGGGGCAGCATGGCATCTGTCATATGCATGTAACCCCTGTTTCGGATATTCATATATCTGCGATATTCATATATATGCGGTCAGGCCTTGCGATAGATTATGTCGTCGCGTGACGGACCGTTGCTTATCATCGTGATCGGGTAACCGATCTTTTTTTCTATGAATTCTATATAGGCCCTGCAGTTTTCAGGAAGTTTATCGTATTCGCGGATACCTGCTATATCACATTTCCATCCGGGAAGTGTTTCGTATACCGGTGTAGCTCGCCGAAGCAGGCGTGTAACCGGGAACTGAGTGGTCACTTCTCCGTCTATCTCATATCCGACGCAGACAGGTATCTCATCCAGATATCCGAGTACATCGAGAACCGTGAATGCAACGTCGGTTGTACCCTGAAGGCGGCATCCGTATTTGCTGGCAACACAGTCAAACCAGCCCATTCTTCTCGGTCTTCCGGTTGTCGCACCGTATTCACCGCCGTCACCGCCGCGGCGTCTGAGCTCGTCCGCAACGGCCTCATCCGTTATCTCACTTACAAATTCACCGGCACCTACCGCAGATGAATATGCCTTGCATACCGTTATGACCTGTCTGATCTCATAAGGAGGGATGCCGCAGCCCACACCACCGTAAGCTGCGATCGTATTTGAGGATGTAACCATCGGATATATACCGTGATCACAGTCCTTGAGCGTTCCGAGCTGTCCTTCGAGCAGGATCGTCTTGTTGTTTTTGATCGCATCATGCAGATAGGATGATACATCGCAAACGAAAGGAGCGATCATTTCCTTATATTTTACAAGTGTCTGATATGTTTCCTCAACATCGATCTCAGGCTTGTGATAAAGGTGTCTGAGGAGAACATTCTTTTGTACCGAGACGTTTGTGATCTTTTCTTTGAGAGTATCCTCATCATCCCACAGGTCACTCACCTGGAAGCCTATCTTGGCGAATTTGTCGGAATAAAACGGTGCTATACCCGACTTTGTTGAACCGAACGATCGGCCGGCAAGTCTTTCCTCTTCGTATTCATCAAATTTGATATGGTATGGCATTATGATCTGTGCGCGTTCGGAGATGAGCAGTATCGGCTTGGGAACGCCCTTGGCAACTATGCTCTCCAGCTCGTTTATCAGTATGGGTATGTTGAGCGCGACTCCGTTACCTATAATGTTGACGGTATTCTCGTTAAATACACCTGACGGAAGAGTGTGAAGTGCAAATTTTCCGTATTTGTTCTTGATAGTGTGTCCCGCATTTGCACCGCCCTGAAACCTTATGACCACATCCGCGTTCTGAGCGAGCATATCAGTGATCTTGCCTTTTCCCTCATCGCCCCAGTTGGCTCCGACAACAGCTTTTACCATATATGACCTCCGTTTCACAGAAAAAAGGGTAACCATAACAAAAGCTATGGCCCCCTTGCCCAAAGAAGAATATACGCCGCGTCTGCGGAAAAGTCAATAAAAATCATCGGAGAAAAGGGGTGCTTGTAACACGGATGATTTTGAATTATAATCTTACAGGACAAGGGCGTCATGAACAGGTGTGTTCATGATGTCTTTTTTACAGATGAATAACGTGAGAATGTATTTTAAGGAGGTTTGTAATGCGCAAAGAGGACGTGATCAGGATGATCGAGGAAGAGGGAGTCGAGTTTATCAGGCTGCAGTTCACGGACATATTCGGGAAACTGAAAAACATAGCCGTAACTCCCGGCCAGATGGAAAAGGTGCTGGCAAATAAATACTCATTCTACGGATCGGCCGTGTTCGCTAACAGATATGATTATGATGACAGACTGTACCTGTATCCCGATATTGATACTTTCACTATACTTCCGTGGCGCCCTCAACAGGGAAAGGTCGCCAAGGTCGTCTGTGATGTCTGCCTTCCTGACGGAAGTGACTATAAATGCAGTTCGAGACATATCCTCGCAGATGCCGTAAGGGCTGCGGCCGATAAAGGATATAACCTTATCGCATACCCCGAGTGTGAGTTCTTCCTGTTCCATGTTGATGAGAACGGACTCCCCACTACAACGTCTCATGAGCGAGCGGAGTTCCTGGATGTGGGACCTTCCGATTTCGGTGAGAATGCGAGGCGTGATATAGTTCTCATGCTTGAGGATATGGGCTTTGAGATCGAGTCATCACACCATGAATTTGCTCCCGCACAGCATGAGATAGATTTCAGGGAAGATAATGCATTGCAGATGGCGGATTCGATCCAGACGTTCAAGTTCGCGGTAAGATCGATCGCCAAGAGATTCGGGATGTATGCGACTTTCATGCCCAAGCCGCGGCAGGACGTAGCGGGATCGGGGATGCATATCCATCTGAAACTCATGAAGGATAATAAGAACGTATTTATGACGGATGACGGGAGAACATCCGAGGAGGCAATGTGGTTTACCGGCGGTATAATGGCTCACGCAAGAGCCTTGTGTGCGGTTGCCAATCCCACAGTCAATTCATACAAAAGACTGCTGGCAGGCCATTGTGCACCGGGCAGTATCACATGGGCCGATCACGGAGAGAAGGCACTTGCGGTCATCAACAATGATTCGGACGATGTCAGGATAGAACTCAGGTTTCCGGACGGCGCCGCAAATCCGTATCTGTTGTTTGCAGCATGTCTTGCAGCCGGACTGGACGGTATGGAAAAAAAGACATCACCCGGACCTTCCATAGATGATGCAGACCCTTCGGATATCAGGGTACTTCCCGAGGATCTGAAGGAAGCACTGGAAGAATTTGAAAAGGATGAAGTGGTAAAAGGAGCGCTCGGCGAGGAGTTTTCGCGTATCTACTCCATAGTCAAGCGCGATGAATGGAGAAGTTTTATCAGTGAAGTAACACCCTGGGAGATAGACAATTATCTGACGAGGATCTGATATGGGCCAAATTCTTGTGGCAATGCCCAAACACGAAGATTCGGTCCGGATATCCGATATCATAAAAAGCAGCGGAATGTGGGATGATATCGCCCTGTGCAGTTCGGGCTCCGAGATCTTAAGAAGGATCGAGGATATGGACATAAGTCTGGTCGTATGTACACGAAGACTGTGCGATATGGGATATGAGGAACTGTATAATTATCTTCCTTCGGGTGTTGGCATGCTTCTTCTTACAAAGAACATACAGACGGATCTGTTCTCGAGTAATATCATAGTCCTGCCGATGCCGTTTCGATCATCCGACCTTATAAACAGCGTACGTATGCTGATGCCGGACGGATACACGATACGGTCCAAACGACCCGCGAAGCGATCGGACGGAGACAGAATGACGATAGATAAGGCGAAACAGCTGCTTATGGACAGGAATAACATGACGGAGCCGGAAGCCTACAGATATCTGCAGAAAAGCAGTATGGATATGGGACGTACTCTTACGGAGACCGCCCATATGATACTGACTCTCATCACATAGCACCGTAAAAGGACAATACAGTAACGAATAAGAGGTGACACAATGGTAAGGATCAATCAGGATTATCAGAAACTTCAGGGCAGTTATCTGTTCTCCGCAATAGCGGAAAAGGTCAGGGAATTTGCAGCCGCAAATCCCGACAGAAAGATCATAAGGCTCGGTATCGGCGATGTCACA